>CAYRAC010000519.1:0-3779 GCA_964422045.1 uncultured Steroidobacteraceae bacterium | reverse complement strand
CCGGAGCGTTCGTGCCCCCCAAATTTTCGTTGATCGAAGGATCGATTCCGCGCGCGTTGCTGGCTTTTTCGCTCCCCATCCTGTTCGGCAACATGCTGCAATCGTTCAACGGCTCCGTGAACGCGATCTGGGTCGGCAAATTCCTCGGCGAAGCGTCCCTCGCGGCGGTCGGCAATGCCAATGTCGTGATGTTTCTGTTGTTCGCCGTCATGTTCGGCTTTTCAATGGCCTCGACCATCATGGTCGCGCAATCGGTGGGCGCCAAAAACATCGGCCAAGCGAAACGCGTCGTCGGCACCAGTGCGGTTTTCTTCCTGGGACTGTCGTTAACCATGAGCGTGCTCGGGTTGCTGCTCGCGCCAATGCTGGTCACGTGGCTGGGTACGCCGGCGGACGCGCTGCGGCTGGCGCTCGTTTACATGCGGATCACGTTCCTGGCACTGCCCTTCATGGGTGGGCTTTTCTTTCTGATGGCGGTACTGCGCGGCGCCGGTGATTCGAAGACGCCGTTCATCTACTTGATCCTGTCGGTGGCGCTCGACATCGCGCTCAATCCGCTGCTGATCTTCGGCTGGGGCCCGATCCCGCGCTTGAATCTAGCGGGCTCAGCGCTCGCGACGATGTGCGCGCAGGCCGTGAGCTTCTGCGCCCTGGTGCTGCATTTGTATCGCCAAAAGAATTTCTTGTGCATCCATCGGGACGAACTGCGCCTGTTCATCGTCGATCGGTCGTTGCTGCGAGTGCTCGTCACGAAGGGAATTCCGATGGGGCTGCAGATGTTCGTGGTCTCCTCCAGCATGATCGCGTTGATCTCCCTCGTGAATCGCTTCGGTTCGCAAGAAACCGCGGCATTCAACGCGGCCATCCAACTCTGGAATTACGTGCAGATGCCGGCTCTGGCGATTGCCGCGGCGGTCTCTTCGATGGCCGCGCAAAACGTCGGCGCCGGGAAATGGGAGCGAGTCGGCAGGATCGCCACGACCGGCGTGATGTTCAATCTGCTGCTGGGCGGTTCGTTGATTGCGCTGATCTATACGCTCAACCGGCACGCCCTGGGGCTGTTCTTGCCGGCGAACGGTGCGGCGTTGGGAATTGCGGCGCATCTGAATCGTATCGTGCTGTGGTCGTACGTCTTTTTCGGCACCTCGATGGTGCTGTATGCGGTCGTACGGGCGACCGGAGCGGTGATGGCGCCTCTGCTCATGCTGACCATTGCGCTGTGGATAGTGCGCGTGCCGTTTGCGTATTGGATGTTGCCGCGGTTGCAAGACGACGCGATATGGTGGAGCTTTCCGATCGCATCGTTGACCTCGATGTTGATGTCCATCGGCTACTATCGGCTCGGCGGCTGGCGTGAGAGTCGACTCGGAATGGCGCGCGCGCAAGCGGCGCCTGCGCCCGGGACATGAGTCGCCCGCTGGTCGTGCGCTGTGGAGCGTTCGGCGACATGGTGCTGCTGACTGCATTGCTGCGCGTGCTGTACGCACGCTTTCATGCGCCCGCGGATATCGTCACCACGGGCCCGTGGAGCGAGCCGCTGCTGCGCGGGCAACCCGGGGTAGGCGAGATCTGGAGCATGCGCAGCCGCAAGGCGCCGTACTGGCTGAGCGCCGATCAGCGGCGCGTCGTGGCGCTGCTGCGCTTGCGCGGCGCCGGTCCGACCTGGTACTGCGACAGCAACGATGCGGCGCGGCACTTGCTGGCGCGTGCGCGCGTTCCCGGCGAGCTGATCGTCGATGCCAAGGATCATCCGTTGCAGCCCGGCGAGCACACGATCGAGCATTGGCGGCGGCTGGCGCAAATCATGCCGCCGGCGCTTCACGGGCCCGTGGTTACGGCCGGTGCGGCTGGCGCAGTGTCGCCGGGAAGTGATCTGCAAGTCGGCGACCCGCAGCGCATCGATCTCGAAGTGTGGTTGCGGGCTCGAGGGCTGTCGCGACAGCCGTTGATCCTGATTCAGATCGGCAACAAGCGCACCATGCGGCGCGGCCTGCGCCGTCTCGCGCCCAACCCCAAGTTCTGGCCGCACGAGCGCTGGGTCGAAGTGTTGCGCCACGTCAGTCTGCAGTATCCGGAGCACGCCATCCTGTTGCTCGGCACCGGACCCGAGTATGAGCTCAACCGGCAGATCGCGACGCAGGCGAAAATTGCGCGCCTCTACAATGTCGCCGACGATTTGCCGATTCCGCGGCTGGTGGCACTGATGTCGCGGGCCGCCGGCCTCATCACCGTCGATTCGGGTCCGGCACATGCGGCCGCCGCGGTCGGCTGCCCGATGATCGTGCTGTTCGGCAAAGCGCAGCCGTCGCTTTATCGGCCGTGGGGTACGGCCGGAGCCGAGCTGAAGGTCCTGTGCGGCCAGGTGGCGGGGCAGCCGGACATGCTGGGAATCGAAGCGCGCAGCGTGATCGAGGCCTGGTCAAGCTTGAAAATTCGCGACGTCGCGGGCGCCGGACCCTTGACCTACACCGGACGCTGAGCGGCGCTCGAGGCGCGCTACTGCTTCGCGCCCTCGGTCGCGCGCATCATGTCCTGGGTCACGAGTACCACGCCGCGCTTGGTCACGAAGAATCGCTTCTCATCGAGGCCGCGATCCTGGCCGATGGTCATGCCGTCCGGAATGACGCAATTCTCATCGAGAATGCAGCGCGTGAGCTTGCAGCGCCGGCCGATGCTGACGCTCGGCAACAGCACTGAATTCTCGACAATGCTGCCATCCTCGATGCGCACGTCGCTCGACAGCAGCGACTCCTTCACGTAGGCGCCGGAGATGATGCAGCCGCCGGCGACCATCGAGTTGACCGCCATGCCGCGCCGACCCTCCTCGTCGAGCACGAACTTGGCAGGGGGTTGCTGCGACTGATAGGTCCAGATCGGCCACTGATGATCGTAGATGTTCAGTTCCGGATTGAGCGCGACCAATTCCATGTTGGCTTCGTACAGGGCGTCGACGTTGCCGACGTCGCGCCAATAATTCTGTGCGCGCGTCTCGACGTCCTGAAACGGATAGGCGAATACCCGCGATTGCTGGATCGCCGGTGGGATGATGTTCTTGCCGAAATCGTGATTGGTGGACTCGCTGAGGGCGTTGTCGTTCAGCAATTGTTCGAGGCGCTCCAGCGCGATGACGTAGATGCCCATGGAGGCACGCGCCAAATGCTCGTGGCCGATGATGGGATCCGGATCTTGCGGCTTTTCGGCGAACTTCGTGACGCGGTTGGTGTTGTCGGTGGTCATGATGCCGAATTCGTTGGCGCGATCGAGCGGCACGTCGACCACTCCGACGGTGATGTCCGCCTCGCATTGTTCGTGGTAGGCGATCATCGGGCCGTAATCCATTTTGTATATATGATCGCCCGCCAAAATCAGCACGTGGGTGGGATGGTGCGAACGGATGAAATCCAGATTCTGAAACACCGAGTCCGCGGTGCCGCGATACCAATGGGTGCCGATCTGCTGTTGCGCCGGGATCAGTTCCACGAATTCGCCGAGTTCACCGCGCAGATAGCTCCAACCGCGCTGGATATGCTGGATCAGGGATTGCGACTTGTACTGGGTCAGCACGGCAATTTGCCGGATGCCGGAATTGACGCAATTCGACAGCACGAAATCGATGATCCTGAATTTGCCGCCGAAGGGAGTCGCAGGTTTGCAGCGGTGTTGAGTCAGAGCCTTGAGTCGTTCGCCACGTCCGCCGGCCATGATCACGGCCAACGTTCCGCTCGTCAAACGGCTGACGTAGCGTCCGGTGTTAGCACGAGCAGCGTGTCGCATACTTA
>CAYRAC010000518.1:0-3780 GCA_964422045.1 uncultured Steroidobacteraceae bacterium | reverse complement strand
CGCATTGATCCGCTCGCTTACGTTCCTGATGTTCATGATGTTTGCGATGACGACCGATTCGGTCGGCATCATCATTCCCCAGATTGTCAAAGAGTTTAAGCTCAGCCTGACGGCAGCGGGTGCGTTTCATTACGCGACCATGACCGCCATTGCAACCGCCGCGATTCTACTGGGTTTCCTCGCGGACCGCCTCGGCCGCAAACAGACCATCGTGCTCGGGCTCACGTTGTTCGCGGTGAATTCCTACCTGTTCATCGCCGGGAATTCCTTCGCCTATTTCCTGTGTCTGCTGGTCATCTCGGGCGCGTCGATCGGTATCTTCAAGACCGGCGCGCTGGCGTTGATCGGTGATATATCGTCGTCGACCGCCCAGCACACCTCCACCATGAACCTGGTCGAAGGATTCTTCGGCATCGGCGCAATCATCGGCCCGTTTATCGTCACCGCCCTGATCAACGCCCACGTGTCGTGGAAATGGCTGTACACCATTGCCGGCACGGTGTGCGTGATGCTCATTCTGGTGGCGCTTGCCGTCCGCTATCCGACGACCATGAAGACCTCCGAGGAGCCGGTGGATCTGCGCCGTACCCTGCGGATGATGAAGAACCCCTATGCGCTGGCGTTCGGATTTGCCGCCTTGCTGTACGTTGCCGTGGAGGCGTCGGTCTATGTGTGGGGCCCGTTGTACTTGGCGGACTATCGCGGCCGCTTTACGACGCTGGCGAGCTACGCGGTCGCGGTCTTCTTCCTGCTGCGAGCCGCGGGACGCTTTCTCGGTGTCTGGTTGTTGGCCCGATTCGATTGGGGTCGGGTGCTTGCGCTGTTGAGCTGTGCCATTCTGTTATGCATCGGCGGCAGCGCTTTCGGCGGCACCGGCGTCGGCGTCGTGCTGTTGCCCCTATCGGGTCTGTTCATGTCGGTGATTTATCCGACATTGAACTCAAAAGGGATCAGCTGCTTTCAAAAATCCGAGCACGGCGCCGTCGCCGGAGTGATCTTGTTCTTCACTTGCGCCGGAGCGGTTCTCGGTCCGCTGGCGATGGCCCGCGTGATCGATGTCATGGGGGTGCCGAAGTACGCGTTCGTATTGGCTACGGTGTTCGCCGCAACGCTGAGCGCGGGACTGATCTTCAACTGGCTGCGTCAACCGACGCGGCGCGTGCTCGCGGCGCTCGATGCGCGCGAATACGGCGTTACGGCGCCGGTTCGCACCTGAGGTTTCACCCGCTGCTGTCGCGGACGATCAATTCGGTGGGCAAAATCTGCGACTTCGGCTTTTTGCCGTCTATCACCTTGAGCAGGGCATCGACGATGGCTTCGCCGCCTTTCAAGACCGGTTGCCTGATGGTCGTCAACGAGGGATGGTAGTAGCGAGCGATGCCGATGTCGTCGTAGCCAACCACCGCCACGTCTCGCGGAACTTTGAGCCCTCGTTCGCGCAGTGCGCTGATCGATTCGAGCGCCAGCATGTCGCTGCTGGCAAAAATTCCGTCGAATCGGATCCTTCTATCGAGCAACTCATGGATCGCGTTTCTCGCGGCGCCCTCAATGAAGGGCGTGCGGCGCAACAGCTGCGACGCGTTGGCAATATTGCGCTGTGCGAGAGCCCGCTCATAGCCTTCGTAGCGCTGGCCTATCTCCGGCAGATCGATGTCACCCAAGAAGGCAATGCGGCGACGCTCCTTGGCTAGCAGATGTTCGGTTGCCAACACGCCGCCGGCAATATTGTCGCCGCCGACGGTGCAATAGAGTTGTTGCGGCAGCTGTGCGCCCCAAACGACGACCGGGACTCTCTGCGCGGCCAATTCGTTGATTTGATCATGGTGGTGCCATTGACCAATCAACACCACGCCGATCGCACGCCCCGATGCTGCAAGATCGCCCGCGAGGTCGAGTCGCTCCGCGTCCACACGCGACAACAGCATGTCGTAGCCGCGCGCGGTGAGCGCATCGGCGATGCTGCCGAGAAGGCTGACGAAAAAAGGATCCGATACGTGTTGTCGGGTGACCGAGTCGAGCGGCAGCACAACCGCTACCGTCCGATTGCGTTGTAGCCGCAGATTGCTGGCGCCGACGTTTACCGAATAGTTGAGGGTTCGCGCAAGCTGCTCGATTCTGGCGCGCGTTTCGGCGTTCACCAGCGAGCTTTGATTGAGCGCGCGCGACACCGTCGATGTCGATACCCCGGCGAGGCGCGCGATGTCTTCCATTTGCAGCTTGCCGTCCGGAGGCGCGGCCACCGCGCCGCGCTTGACGGCCTTCCTGAGGGATGCGGATCGGCGAACTTTGTTCATTCGGGTTCGGGTGGCTCTTCAGCGCCTCATCATAGCAATCGGGCCGCCTCGCGCGCAGCCAAGCATCCGCGCAACAGGGTAAAATAGCAATCGTTTGCAGGCGATGCTATCTTTGAGCGCTCCTGCCACGGCGCGCCGCGATGAAAAATAGCGTACAACTCATTACTTATGTGGACCGCTTTGGCGGCGGCGGCATCGCTGATTTACGTGAAATACTCTCGGGACCGCTCGCCGCCGCATTCGGCGCCGTGCATCTGCTGCCGTTCTTCAATCCGATCGATGGCTCCGACGCCGGGTTCGATCCGATCGATCACACGCAGGTCGATCCGCGGCTCGGGAGTTGGCGCGACGTCCAGGCGCTGTCGACCGAGCTTGGCGTCATGGCCGACGTCATCGTCAATCACATCTCGGACCGTTCCGCGCAATTCCTGGATTTCTGCGAAAACGGTTCCGCTTCAACATACAGCGGCTTGTTCCTGACGCGCGATTCGGTGTTCCCGCAGGGCGCGAGCGCAGCGGATTTGGCCGCTATTTATCGCCCCCGTCCCGGCCAGCCTTTCGTCGAACTCACGCTCAAGAACGGCCAGCACGTGACCTTGTGGTCGACCTTCACCCGGCATCAACTCGACATCGATGTGCGGCATCCGTTGGGGAAGGCTTATCTCGATCGAGTGCTCGGCACCTTGGCTGCGGCCGGCGTCAGCATGGTACGACTCGACGCCGTCGGTTACGCCGTCAAAAAGCCCGGGACGAGTTGCTTCATGCTGCCGGAGACCTTCGATTTCATCGGCGAATTCGCGGTCCGCGGCCGCAAGCTGGGCGTCGAGGTGCTGGTCGAGGTGCACTCGTACTTCGGGCGCCAGATTGAAATCGCTCGCCTCGTGGACTGGGTGTACGATTTTGCGCTGCCGCCGCTGGTATTGCACGCGTTCGCCTTTGGCACGGCGGTGTATCTTAAGCACTGGATTCGCATTCGGCCGCGCAATGCCGTGACCGTTCTCGACACGCACGACGGAATCGGGATCGTAGACATCGGTGCGGATCCCAGCGATCGCAAGCGGCGCCCGGGGTTGGTACCGCCGGAACAAATCGATGGGCTGGTCGAGCACATTCATGCCGCCAGCGGCGGACAGAGCCGGCTAGCGACCGGCGCGGCGGCATCGAACCTCGATCTGTACCAGGTGAACTGCACTTTCTTCGCAGCAATTGGGCACGATCAGCGGCGCTACCTGTTGGCGCGGGCCATTCAGTTCTTTCTCCCGGGTATTCCGCAAGTCTATTACGTCGGCTTGTTGGCCGGTAGCAACGACATGGAACTGCTGCAACGCACGGGAGTGGGGCGGGATATAAACCGTCATTATTTCGACCGTGCGGAAATAACGCGGGAACTCGGTCGACCCGTCGTCAAGGATCTACTCGCCCTGATTCGTCTGCGCAACGAGCACACGGCTTTTTCCGGCAGCTTCTCGCTCAAGGAATCGAGCGC
>CAYRAC010000517.1:0-3780 GCA_964422045.1 uncultured Steroidobacteraceae bacterium | reverse complement strand
TTTAACAGTATTCTCGTCGATCAGGACGCGGGCAAAGTCACCATGGTGAGGGTCTTCGCACCGAGTTGGGCACCGCCCGAATCATTATGGTCGATGACCACATAGAAGCTCTTCGCTTGGCTGCGGGGCGCGCCGGACAGAGGGACGCTCAAGCTGACGCTGGCGCTGCCGTCGGCGATCTCGCCGACTCGCGGTGTCACGGGGGCGAAGTCCGTGCCGGGTTTTGCAGTGCCGGATTCGGTCCACCAGGAGAAGCTGGCGACGCCATGCAAGTTGCCCTTGCGGCGCACCGTCACGAGCGCCATGGTGTCACCACTCGCAACATCGACCGTATCAGCCGCCATTTCGACGCGGACCGCTCCTGCCGCGGCGGGGCGGGTCGCTGCGTCATTGGCGGGTGCCGCCGCCGGGGGCAGTCTGACCGCCGGAGCGGGCGTTGCGGCGGGGGAGGGCTTGACGGACGGAGAGACGGCGATTGCGGGCGCCGCGAGGGCTGCCCGCGGCTGCGGCACGGCGGGTCCTGGAGGCGCTACCAGCGTCGGCGCCGGGGTCGGCTCCTCGCGAACCGCAGGCTGCTCCTGGCTGGTCGTTTCCGCCGGCGGCGGCGCGCTCGCCGTGTCCGCTTCAAGCCGTCCGAGGATGTCGGTGTGGGTCAGCGCCCAATAGGCGCCGCCGGCGATGAGGATCAGCGTCGCGGCAACGGCGCCGGCCATGAGCGCCGTGCGCCGCGGCGGCGGCGGTGTACTCGCCAGCACGGTCGAGGAGGGCAGGCGCGGCGCGGCGCCCACCAGGCCAAAGCGCTTCAACCAGTCCTCGACGTCCGCCGGCCGCCGATCGCGCTCCCAGCGTAGCCCTTCACGCAGCACTTTCCATTGGTGACCGGTGAGTTGCGGGGGGCGGCGCGGCTTGAAGTGTTGCGCATATGCTTCGACGGCGGTGCGGTTCGGGAACGGATGGCTCCCCGACAACAGCATGTAGGAAATACACGCGAGCGCAAAAATATCGTCGCGGGCATCGGGATTGTGACCTTCGAGCAGCTGGCAACTCGCGTATCCCGGGGCGGCAACCGGCGCGCGTTGCGCGAGCTCGATGTCGTTCGCCCATTTCTCGCGCAGCAGTTTGTGAGAAGCGGCGAAATCCAACACGCGCAGTTCGCCATTGTTTGTAATAAATACATTGTGTGGCGTCAGATCACCATGCACGAGTCCCATCGAATGCGCGTACGCGAGCGCGGCGCCGACATCGCGCATCACCGTGAGCGCGTAGGGTCGCGGCAAACCGGCCGCATTTCTCGAGCTCAACACGCGGCTCAATGGCGCGCCACTCAAGAATTCCATGCTGAAGAAAGCGACATCGGCATCGCGATCGAACTCATGCACGCGAACGATGTTCGGATGAGACAGGAGCTGCAGATGCTGAAAGCCGCGCTGCACTTCGTACAGCAGGTCTTCGCGCTGGCTGATCGCCGGCCGCAGCACCTTGATCGCTACGCGCTGCGTCGTTGTGGGCAGATCCAAGCGGTATTCGTCGGTCGCCTCGAACACCGTACCCATGCCGCCTTGACCGACGACCGAGCCGAGTCGATAGCGTCCGCGCAGCAGCGTACCGCCCGCTACCTCTCGGACCGCGCGCGCACGTGGAGTGGCTGCTTTTTGCGGTGTTTCGTCATGCTCGGCGGCGGCCGGCACGGCGGCGAACGGCATCGTCGCAAGCGCCGCGGGGGCAACGGGGGGCGGCGCGGCGGGCACCGGCGTCGGGCGCGTAATCGTCGGCGGTGCCGCGGCCGGCTTCGGCCGGGCCGGCGCCGTGCCTTGCCCGCCGAGCGCCTCGCTCTCCAGATGAGCTTTCAGCGTCTGGAACAGGTCGGCTTTGATCTTCCCGCGCCGGTAATATTGGTCGAGCAGCGACAAGACTTCCCAATTCTCTTCGGGGTTTCCCTGATGCTGATCCTGCATCGCACGATAAAATACCGCGGGGCTGCAAATTCCGCTGGAGACGGCATCCAGCCACACGCGATTCGCGCCCTCGCTGCCGTTCGGCGGCGTTCGTTGGGCTGTCTCTGTTCCGGCGATCATATCGACCTCCTCGCGGGCTAGCTGTAGTGTTCCCTACTTGAGGTCGCGATTCAATGCGTCCCGAACCGGACGGGACAATGGGCTGACGAGGTGCCGATAGGCGTCGTGATCGACGCCGATGCTCAAGGACGCATCGCTTTTCATCGCTTGGACCATGGATGGGGAGAGCTCAAATCGCAAAAAATGCACTGCCGACGTCTTGGCCTCGTTCTCACGCTCCATGTCTTCATCCGCGATTGCAAAAACCCGTTCCATTTCGCTGACACGAACCCAGCAGCGGTCTTCCACGCCGATCAATTTTTCGAGCGCGATACGGCGGATCTCGGGGTCCGGAAATTCCAACAGCAAGGTGACTTTCCAGTTGCTGCCGTCGGGAATCAGCGGATTGTACGCGTCGAGTTCGCTTTGAATGCCCTCGATCTCGAAGATGCGCTCGGCGCGCAGCATCTCCTGGATTTGATAGCGTATGGTGGTCGAGTCCTCGAAACACCACGTCATGTTGGGTCCCACCGAGACGTTGCGCAGCTGCTTGTGGGCAATGACCTCGCTGCGCAGCCGCGCTCGATCCGAGGCGTATTGCTCCAAGCTCAACAGGTCGCCCCGTGCCAGTTTCTTCACGGCGGGTCTTCCCCCAACCCGTAGGCCATTCTGAGGAGCGTGAGGGGATGCGTCGGGGGCGGTCCATGCTCTGCAAGGCCGCTTTCGATTTGATGCCCCGCCATCGGACAATCGCTCGCGTAGAAGTCAGCGCCGCTCGACTCCACGCGCTGAATGACGGGTTTGGCTATTTTCATGGAAATGTCGCGAAATTCTCGTTTGACGCCGTAGGTACCGTTATGACCCGAGCAACGCTCGATCGGTTCCACCGATGTTCCGGGAATCAGCTGCAACACATCGCGGGTCTTCAATCCGATATTTTGCACGCGCAGGTGGCAGGCCACGTGGTAGGACACTTTGCCGAGCGAACGCGTGAAATCGGTGCGCAGCAATCCGAACTTGTGGCGCAGAGCCAAATATTCGAACGGGTCGAAGACGTGCCCGCGCACCTTCTTGACTTCAAGGTCGTCGGGAAACATCAACGGCAGTTCTTGCTTGAACATCAGGACGCAGGAGGGAATCGGCGCCACGATGTCGTAGCCGCGGTCGATCATGGTAATCATCTGCGGGATGTTCCTGGCCTTAAGAGCGGCAACCGCTGGCAAATCACCCAACTCCAGCTTGGGCATGCCGCAGCAATTCTCCTGCGCGAGCAGCGCCACTTCGATGCCGTTGTGCTCGAACACGCTCGCCAGGTCAAGACCGATTTGCGGCTCGTTGCGATTTGCGTAGCAGGTTGCAAATAACGCCACCTTGCCGCGGGTCGCTCCCGCGCTGTGCGCGTCGGGAACGGGCTTACGGCGCTTGGCCAGCCGCTTGCGCAAGGTATTGGAGTGGTATTGCGGCACGGGAGCTTGGCTGTGCACGCCGAGTACGCCATCGAGAATTTTGCGCCCGATCGTGCTGCGATTGACGGCATTCACGACTTCGGCAACCACCGGTATGCCGGCAATCTTGCCGACCATGTCGGTGGAACTCAAAACCTTGTCGCGCCACAGCGTGCCGCCGCTGCGATTCTTGACGGCTTTGGCGCGCAGCATGAGGTGCGGAAAATCGACGTTCCAGGGATGCGGCGGCACGTACGGACACTTCGTCATGTAGCACATGT
>CAYRAC010000516.1:0-3781 GCA_964422045.1 uncultured Steroidobacteraceae bacterium | reverse complement strand
GCCGCAGGTGGCAAACGGCGGGATGGCCGAACGACGTAGAGCGGAAATGTTTCGCCCGGCCATTCAGGAAATAATTCGATCAAGGCACCATTTGCGATCAGATGCTCAACGCCGAGTGCCAGGACCTGCGCGATACCTGCGCCGGCAACACAGGCGCCGACCATGGTATCGACATCCGTCAACGTCAGACGGCCAGTTGTTTCGACGGGAACGATTTCCTTCCCGCGATGGAACTCCCATTCGAAAGGTTTTCCCCGCTGGGGATCGATGTACTGGATGCAGTCGTGTTCGGCGAGTTTCTCTGGCCTCTTGGGCCGTCCGTGTTTCTTGAGATAGGACGGCGACGCCACGGTCAGCACACGAGTTTCGAGGAGCCGCCTTGACGTCATGCTAGACGATGGCTGTGGCCCGAAACGCACTGCGACATCGATACCCTCCGCAACCAGATCTCCCGCATCAGGGAGCAGCACCGATATTAGTTCGAGTTCAGGGTAGCGTTGCTTGAATTCCTGCAGCCTTGGGGCTAGCAAATGACGGGAGAACAACGGATTCAGGCTCACCCGTAACGCGCCGCGCACCGTCGCAGCCGCCCCCGAAACCACATTGGCGGCTTCTTCAATACCCGAAAGATGCGGCGCGGCCAATTCGTACAGCCGAGTACCCTCCCCAGTGAGATGAACCGCGCGGGTTGTGCGGTCCAGCAGCCGAACCCCCATGCGCCCTTCCAGCCGCGAGACGGCTCGGCTCACCCCCGATGGGGATAGCCCCAGCACATCACCGGCCCGGGTGAAACTACCGGTCTCGACTACTGCCGCCAATATGCTTATGCCGGAAAGCAGTCTCCCATCGAAACCCATCGCCCTCTCCTTTGACTTTTAGCAAAGATGATTTGCGCTCCTCTATCTTAATCAAAAATGCCTCGGGATCTATCGTTCTCACGCAGTGACCGCTCAGTCAACCGAATGGAGTACACCATGTCTGACACCGCACGCACTCTCTTCAAGGGCGGCACCGTCGTCACGATGGATGCCAAGGTCCCCAATCTCGTTACCGGCGATGTCCTCGTCGAAGGCGATCGCATCGTGGCCGTCGAGGCGAACATCCGGGCCGATGGCGCCGAGGTGATTGACGCCGCGGGCAAGATCGTTTTGCCGGGCCTGATCGACGCGCACCATCATGCATGGCTCGGCGTGTTGCGCCGGCTCATACCCGACGTCGATGATCTGTTCGCCTACATCGATGTGGTCGCCGAAACGCTGGGTGCGCACTACCGCCCGATCGACATGTACGTGAGCACGAAACTCACGGCCGTTGCCTCGCTCGATGCGGGCATCACGACAATCGTCGATGCATGCCACAGCTCGCGCAGCCCCGAACACACCGATGCGGCGCTCCAGTCCTTGGATTCGGTTGGTATTCGGGCTCTGCACATGGTCGGCGCGGCGATGGACAAGAAAGCGTCGGCCGAGCATCTGCCGCGCGATCTCGAGCGTCTGGCTTCGAACTGGAACACGTCGAGTGGTCTGGTCCGTGTCGGTCTGTTCGGCCAACTCAATCTGGACTGGTGGAAGGTCGCCCGCAGCCTGAACATGCACATCCTGACAGAGTTCATCGGCGATCTCGCGAAGCTCGGTCCGCAATTTGCAGAAGCTGGCATTTTAGGGCCGCATAATATCTTCAATCACTGCACGCGCGTGCCCGAAGAAACGTGGAAGCTGTTCGCGAACGCCGGCGTCAACATCACGGTCAATCCGCGCTCGGACGCGCTATTCGGCTTCGACGACGATGGCTTTGCCTATCAAAAAGCGATCGACCACGGATTGATGCCGGCGCTCGGCATCGACCTGGATACCGCTTTCGGCAGCGACATGTTCGGCGAGATGCATGCCCTGTTCGGCCAACAGCGCGCGGCGATGCGCTATCGGCGATTCCGCGGCGATGCGAATGCTCCCGCCCCAATCTCGGTGGATGAGGTGCTGCGGGCGGCCACGGTCAACGGTGCTCGCGTCGCGGGGCTGGAGACGTCGATAGGTACGCTCACGCCAGGCAAGCAGGCCGACATCATCATGCTGCGCACCAACGCAGTCGCTGTGTTTCCCGTGACCAATGCCATCGGCACCATCGTCCAAGCGGTTGAGCGGTCCGACGTCGATACCGTCATGGTCGCCGGCCGGCTTCGCAAGCGCAGCGGCCAGTTGATCGGCGTCGATGTCGAGAAACTAACCGCCGAGGCAATCGCCTCGCGCGACTACCTGCTCAACGCGAGTGGCTACCGGACGAACCTGTTCGGGACATCCATTCCTGCAATCGGCGTGACAGCTTGAGTGGCATGCGCTGCCCCTAAAAGGGGCGGCCTTTCCCCCTGATCGCAAACCTGGAGCTCGTCATGTCAACAACGACCATCGGACCGGTGGCGCAGGCCAACGCCACGCCAACCTACCTGGCGCGTCCCGCGCTCGCTGTCATCTCGGCACTTTTCTGTGGTTATCTCGCCGTGGGTCTGCCATTGCCCGTTATTCCACTCTTCGTCCACGAGAAGCTCGGCTTTAGCAATCTCATTGTCGGACTGGTGATTGGCATCCAGTTCTTGGCCACCGTGCTGACGCGTGGTTACGCTGGGCGCGTAACCGACCAGCAAGGTGGCAGGCGGGCGGCCCTCCAGGGTGCTGGCTTCTCCGCCCTTGGCGGCGTGCTTTATATGATCGCAGCGCTTCCTGGCATCTCATCCGGTGTCAGCCTGGGTGTCGTCGTGGCAGGCCGTTTGGCGGCGGGCCTCGGAGAAAGCCAATTCGTCACCGGTTGCGTCTCGTGGTCCATCGCGTCGGTCGGTCCACAGCGCGCCGGTCTGTCGATGTCTTGGACCGGCATTGCAATGTTCGCCGCACTGGCGATCGGTGCACCGGTCGGCATGACGCTCTATCACCAATGGGGCCTTCAGGCCGCCATGATGGCATGCGTCATCGCCCCAATACTGGCGATTGTGATTGCGGTTGGGGCGACTTCCTATGTTTCCCCCGCGGGTTATCGGTTGCCGTTTTATCGCGTGGTCGGTCAGATCTGGCGGGAGGGTCTCGGCTTGATGTTGCAAGGTGTTGGCTTATCTGGACTCACCGCGTTTGCCTCGTTGTATTTCGCGGCAAGGGGCTGGACGCATGCTGGCGTGGTCATGACCGCGTTCGGTGTGGGATTCATCTTCGTACGGGTCGTCTTGGGACATTTACCTGATCGGATCGGCGGCTTTCGTGTGGCCTTGTGGTCGCTCATCATCGAGGCCATCGGCCAGGCACTGCTGTGGTGCGCGCCACAGGAGTGGATGGCGCTGAGCGGGGCGCTTGTCACGGGCCTCGGATGCGCGCTGGTGTTCCCCGCGCTCGGCGTCGAAGCACTCAAGCGAGTGCTGCCTGCCAATCGTGGCAGCGCGATGGGTGGCTTCGTGGCCTTCCTGGACATTGCCTACGGACTGGCGGGTCCGGCAGCCGGCTTGGTTGCCGGCCAGTTCGGCTATGCCGCCGTTTATTTGCTGGGTACCGCCAGTGCGCTGCTCGGCGCGGCTCTTGTTATCGCTATCCGCTCTACGCCGGCTTGACTGCCACACCCCCCACTTTTCCTAGGAGCATTTATATGTCACGCATCTTCATTTCCGGCTCGTCAACTGGTCTCGGCCTCATGGCGGGCGAACTGCTTGTTCGAAAGGGACATCAAGTTGTCCTGCATGCGCGCAACGCGGCGCGTGCCGAAGACGCACGCCTCGCGCTACCCGGAACCGAGGCTGTTGTCGAGG
>CAYRAC010000515.1:0-3783 GCA_964422045.1 uncultured Steroidobacteraceae bacterium | reverse complement strand
CGTGTCAGCGTCGAATCCACGGACGAGAACAAGCGCTCGAACTCCAGGTCTATCCAGGTCCTGTCATCGACTGAATCTGCCGTGGCGTTTCGCGTCAGGTCGAACAGCTTCGTCGAAAGCCAAGGGTCCTTGGAGCCTTCGCAACCCCAACTCGTCCGAATCTGATCTATCGGACGGTGCTTCCCAGCTAGTCTGGACCGGAACCAGGCCTGTATGAGCGGAAAGCTGCTTCGCCAGTGGGACAACAGTCGTAGCATCGGAACATTCCCTTGAGACGGTTGCAATTGTGGCCTGCATTGTAGATGCAGCAGCAATATCGATCCTGCGCTTAAGGCGGCCCTGGCACCAATCGATACCAGGCGGGCTGCCGTAGAAGTCCTCTTTGCGCACGGCAGCGAGCACGACGCCGTGAACGTCCGCTAACGAGTGGAATGCGACGAATGCTCGGAGGACCGCACCTCGGCAGTTGCCGGTGGCCGTCCGGGCGCCGTCGAACACGAACTTTCGGACCCCAAGCCGCCCGTGGTCACGGCACGGTAACGGGCAACAGGCCAAGTCGGCCCACTTTATCTATCACCGCCCGCTCAACGACAGTTAAGGGCCGGCAATTCCATGCCGTTTGCAATATGGGATCATTGCCTTGTTAAGGTTCCGGTTTGACATGCCGCTGGTTCACTAACCGTCATTGAGTTTCCGCTAATCGTGTAGGTAATGCCGCCGTTCAAGGTTGACGTCGCGACATTGGGATTTGCGCTTGAGATCGTCAAACCATAAGTATCACCATGGCTATCGGTGAGGCCTAGTTGATTCGCGTCCACCGAGGCAAAAATCTGGACGCCGATCGGTCCAGAATAGAAGCCGCAGGTTGACGCTATATTTCCGCTCCAGCCTCCGACAAACGGCTGTCCCGACACCGTGACTGTCACAGAACCAGCGCTTGCAAGATAGTTTGGATCACCGCTGTACTGGGCCATCACCGTATCTGGGGATGAAATGTTCGCCGAACATGCCGCTAGCTCCGAGGTAAGAGCAGCGGAGCAAAGCGGCGTGCCGTATAGAAGGCCGTATTGATCGGTGAACGTCACAGTGCCGGTTGGCGACGGTGTACCCGATGGAACGTTTGAACTAGATACGGTCGCAGTCAGCGTGACCGATCCTCCGGCGGTTGGGACGCTCGGCGGATTGGCAAGTAACGATGTGGTCGTAGTGATCCCGGCCGATCCAAGTGAGACCACGATGCTCACTGAAAGAGACTCTGGAGGAGACACTATCTGGTAGCCAGCACCGGGATTCGTCGCGACGACGATTTGCGCCGGAACGCTCGTGTCGACGATGTACGTGGTTGTTCCGCCACCAAATCCCCCATTATTAAGCGCCGTCACGGCAGCGGCGTACGTATCGCCGACCACATTCGGGACTGTCGCAAAGAAGATATTTCCAGGACAAATCGCGAACAGATTCACCGTCGTGCCGCTTGCTACGCTAGTGCCTGCAGCAGGGGTTTCGCCGAGTACCCCTACGCAGGTGCCACCGGTTCCCGAACCCGCCACAAGACCTGCATCGGTAATCGCCGCCACGGCAGCAGTCGGCGTAGCGCCGACTACATTGGGGACGGCGACGATCGGTGCGGCACCACTCGATAGCACCAGAGTCACCGGCGCGCCGCTCGCTGCGATTGTGCCCGCGGCAGGGGTTTCGCTGAGTACCTCTCCGGGCGCCACGGTACTACTCCAATGTAACGCCACCGAGCCGGGCACGAGACCTGCATTGGTAATCGCCGCCACGGCAGCAGCCTGCGTAACGCTGACTACATTGGGGACGTTCACCGCCGTGCTCACTGTCACCTCACCCACATACATGGCGGCACCAGCGGCATTATCGTCGTTGAACTCTAGAATGAGGGTCCAATTATTTTCGGCGGCCGGAGTTTGATAAATGGTAAGGCTACCACCTGCCGCGATTGGTGTAAGAGTCACCGCTAAGGGGGAAGTCGGGAACGTCGGCGACAAATCTGTGAAAGAGGAAGAAAGAGCGCCAGAGGCCAGTGGAGCAGGAGACCAAATGGGCTGCCAATCGGCCGTTTGTATCGGTGTTCCATTCACCGATGTTTGGATCGTGGTCGTAGTCGGCGCGCAACCGGGCGTATAGTCTCCTACCGGGGTGTTATCTCCGTATTGCCATTGGATTTGATCGCCCTGAATCACCAAATAATCATGGCCATCGATACAAGCGCTGAACCTGTAACTGTACGTAGCCCCCCTCGATACGACGAGATTTACCGCCGCGCCGCTCGCTACGCTCGTGCCCGCGGCAGGGATTTCTCTGACTACCTCTGAGGGCGCGAACGTAGTACTTGCCCGTTGTTGCGTCACCGTGCCAACCACGAGACCCGCATTGGTAATCGCCGTCGTGGCAGCACCCTGCGTATCGCCGACTACATTGGGGACGGCGGCCGTTGCGCCGCCGCCGCCACCGCATCCAGAAAGCATCGCAGTTAAGATCGAGGCGCCCGTCGCGGCACGAATAACGGCGAAACCGCTAGTTGCGCCTATCGGAATACCAACCATGTGACTTCCCACTCTGCTTGCATGTGCTTCCACACAATAGATCACTTACCCGCTTAGCTCGTCAAACGCTATGCGAACGGCGGCTTTATCGCCGGCTTTTTGGTCTGTCGAATGTCTCAAAGTGGCCCGACAGCGCCTATTCGCGGTCAAATTCCCAGCAAACGTCGGCATCAGGCGAGTCACGACCTTACTGACGGAGATCGGTGCCGTCACGCTCGCCCATGCTCAGCGGCACGATGGACTGCTTTGCGGCCCTCTCGTCGGGTGACCACCAGAGTCGGATTCAGCTCGTTGATGCAGGCGCCCGGCTTCAAGCCTCCCGCGCGCGCGCCGCTCGGGGTGATTCATCACACCTCGGTCACTTCTCGGCCGCCGAGCGAATCGTCATCTCGCAATAGCGTCATCAGTCATTTCAGTCGTCCACTGAAATCCTCTCTTGAACTGCTGAAATCGTTTCTGAAAATCACAGACACTCCACTCCTACCAGTTCCTATCTTGATAATATATAGAGACCCTCCGTGTCGGAAGGTGAATCGTAACGCGCCGAGCGAATCCGCGTTAGCATGTTGCTTCGCAGCGCTCAGAACGACAGTCTTGACATGAAAAGTACGCGCACCCCGGGTGGCGAGATAAATCTGCGCAGAAATATGGGAGCGGCACTCAGCGCGTACGTGATTCCACGAATCTAAGAATTGGAGCGCAAAACATCGTCGTTGCCGGAGACGAATAAGCTGAAGTAAAGTGAGGGGTGAACCCTCGCTGTGGCTTTAAACGATCGGCTACAGCGCAAGCTCCATCAATCCTTCGGCTGGTATTTTGGGAAGAACTCCCTGCACGCGAATGTTCCGCCGCTTTTAAAATTAATGCGCGAGATCAAATCGCCGCATAGCGTTCTATGTTCGCCGTGGCGGCGGCGCTTATCCTGTCTACGACGGCTTCCATCGGAGGATATTATTCTCAACCGCGAATATGAACGATAAATTGCTTTAATCTAGGTAAGTGTTCCGCTCAGCCGCATGGTGGCCAACATGACAGATCAGATTGAGTACTTTGAAAATCAGAAACACCGCAACGAGGACCGACTCGCACTTGTCGAGGCCGGGTGTATCAGATTGTTTGAGGTAGATACTACTACCGGGGAAGTCGGCGTTGACGTCACCGAGCAACTGCGGGAGTTCTTGAGTGATTCGATTCGAGACTATGCGCTTGCGGCAAG
>CAYRAC010000514.1:399-3790 GCA_964422045.1 uncultured Steroidobacteraceae bacterium | reverse complement strand
CAGCGACTGCCCCTGCACCGGCAGAATATCGACCGAGCGCTGCGACTCGGTCAGCGGCACCGGCGTAGCCGACCCCAGCACGACCATGGTCTCGGTGGGTCCTTTAACAGGCGCCTTCGGCGGAGCTGAGGCACTTTGCGCACAGGCCACGTGCGCCAAGGCAGCAAGCATCAGAAATCGGGCGTTCTGGATCAATTGAATTCGGGGCATCCACTTGATCATCGCCGACCGATCCCGGCTTCCCGAGGATGATTTCGTATCATAGCGAATAGTTGAGGTGCTAAACTACTTTTCTGACGCCATGCGCATCGACGCCTTTCTCCGGGAAAGTCCCATGTTCGCCGTCAACCGCGCGGCGCGCCGCTTTGAGTCGCTGGCCGCGCGGGCGCTCACCGCCGACAATCTCGGATTTCTTGAAGCATTGGTGCTGGCCGCGTTGTTCTTCGAGGCGCCGCGCCAGGTAAAGCCCTCGCAACTGGCGGAAACTTTTTCGACCACGCGCGGCAATCTGAGCCACTGCGTCTCGTCGCTCGAGGCCAAAGGGCTCCTTTCGCGCAAGATCGATCCCAACGACGCGCGCGCCTACCTTCTCGCGCTCAAGCCGCAGGGCAAGCGATGCGCCCTGCGCGTCATCGCTGCTCTCGATCAATTGCAGAAGGAATTCGAAGACGAGATCGGCAAAAGCGCGCTCGCCGAGATGATCAAGTCCATCCGCAAGCTCGAAGCACGCGCCGCCGCGAAGTAAGCGCGGCGGATTCGGCCTCTTGGCTGCTATTTCTGACCTGCCACGTCGTAGACGAACAATCTGAAAGTGTCGGCGTTTTCCAGCGGGGCCGTTTCCCTAAGCGGCGGGGCCGTGTCCGTCAGTTTTAATTGCTCCCACCCAGGCAGGGCCCTCGCATCTGAATCGGTAGTCAGATAAACCAGATATTCACAGCCCGATTGGCCGTAAGCGAAGTCCTCCGTGCTCGCGCCTAACGGCAGATGCGACGCCTCGTGCACCAAGACCATGGCCTGGGAATACTGCCCTGTTAAGGGAAGTTTCCAGAAAGAATCGCCCAGAAAAATCTGGGTTGTCGAGCCCGTTCCACGGGGGACGTAAGCAATGTACCCAGCCGACGTAGGCGTGCCATGGAAATCGGCCCCGGACGGGTACAACCCTTTGGTGACATCTGTGATGTTGTTCAGGACGTTGAGCACATTGTTGATGTCCTGACGTATCAGAGTCTGCGTTTCGTATGTTGCGTTCCCATAGTATTTTTCGCTGATTGCCTGTGTCTTTTCGTTCCATGGAATCTGATCCGTGAACTTCTTCGCCATTCTGACCATCGCTCTGGCCCCGGCAACGTCTTTGCGCAGCAGAGACACCTGATCGGGAGTGAACTCCGGTTTGCCGATAAGCTTTAAATTGAAGCATGAAGGATCAAAGGTGCCGTCCCCAAATTCGGTCTGTTGGGGCTGCTTCGAAGGCATCACATTTGGCTGCTGCGGAACGGCCGGAGTCCCCTCCAGCTTGGTCCCCGGCGGTGGTTTGAATTTTCCGATCCCACCGGGGCCAGTACACACTGCGGAGCAGCTCGGGTCCGTTTGATTCACCCCGCAGGTGTAACCCTGCGTTTCAGTCGCCTTCACTTCGTCAATGGGAACGACGAATCCATCAGTCAGTGGCGGATTAAGGTGCTGGCAGTAGATGCATAGGTTGCCCTCCTGCTTCCATAACGACACGGTTGGGCCCGTGTTGGAGCATTTCCCCGATAGGTCTGGCGAGCCCGTAACGCCATAGCACACCAGTGGATTCATTCCCTTGTATGGGCTGGTGTTGCCGCTCTCGCAACTCGACTCGTAGGTGTCGGAGTAAATCGGTGCGCCGCCGGATTCGTACACGTCTCCGATCGGTGCGTTCGGGGTCTGCTGCTGCGCGGGCGCTCCAATGCCGGCCAGAGCTACCAGCCCTCCAACCCACGCGCAGATTCTTCTCGCCTTTTTTCTGAGCGGTTGGTTCTTGGGATGTGGATTCGCCTCGTTCGCGCCGCTGTGCGCATGCGAATCGGTTGGAAGCATGGCCGCGTTGCGGCCGCTGGCTTGGCTCAATTCCATCATGCAGGCACCGCCGGGTTTTAGGGATGCAGGGGAAAGCGTGCTGCACAGGATTCTACCGCAATTTCGATCCAGACCGCGCCCATCCGCAACCTCGAAGCCCGCGCAGCAGCACAATAAGCGCTCGGGCGTTTCTCAGGCGCGTTCCCAGAACGGAGGAGGTAGAAGCTCCCAACGTACCGGTTCAACGCGCCGCACCAGAAAGACCCACGAGCAAGCGCCAACCAGCGCCACCGCGCCGCTGACGGCGAACGCCAGGCGCGCGCTGCCTCGTGTCTGCACGATGAATCCCGTGAGCCAGGGCGCGACGATCCCGGAGAAATTGGCGAAACCGTTTTGCAGGCTCGACCACCGGCCGGCCATCTTCGGACCCGCGAGAGTTTGCGCGATCGCCCAATGGTTTGAAGCGTAGGCGCCCTGACCGATGCAGGCAATGGCAAGCAGACTCAGGGCAATCAAGGGATGGCCGTGAACCACGGCGAGCGCGAGCAGAATGGAGGCCACTGCCTGCCCGCCCGCAACTGCGCTCAGGCGCACTGCCGTGGGCGAATTGCCGCGTGCGATCAGGCGGTCCGAGATCCATCCGGCGAGCACGGTGCTGCACGCAATCAGCAAATATACTGTCGCGCTGAGCCGCGACATGCCTCCGATCGACAGGTGCTCCTCGCGCACAAGATACAGCGGCAGCCACGCCAGCAATTGATAGTAGAAATAGTTGCCGCAAAAGTGGCCGATCGCCGCGCCCCAGGCGCAGCGCAGTCTGACCATCTTGAGAATGGATGGTTCCGAGCCAGGGCTTGAGTTTTCCTGCTCTTGCGCGACTGCATTTTGAATTTTGGATTCCTCGCCGCGCGGCATGGCCAGGTACCACGGCACGAGCCAAAGAAGCGCGCCCGCTCCAAATGCCGCAAACAGCATGCGCCAGCCGTAGTGCACAAGGATGAGCCCGGCCACATAGGCCCCGGATGCCGGCCCCAGCTTGGTTCCCGCATCGATAAACGCGTTCGCGCGCCCGCGGTGCTCTTGCGGCATCGCGGCAAAGATGCGCGAATAGCAGGGATACGCGACCGACTCGCCAATGCCCAGCACGAGCTGCAGCGCAAAGAGAGCCACAAAATTCGGCGCGAGGCCCGATGCCGCCATGGCCACTGACCACAAGAGATATCCGACGAATAGAACCCATCCCGCATGAAAACGATCCGTCAGCCAGCCCGCAATGCCCAGAAGCTGCACCAGTGCGTAGGTCCAGAAAAATGCGGAGAGCAATTTGCCCGCCTGCAAGGGCGATAATACG
>CAYRAC010000514.1:0-389 GCA_964422045.1 uncultured Steroidobacteraceae bacterium | reverse complement strand
GAACTGCTTTTGCAGAAGCGGGACCGCCATCGACAGATTATTGCGATCGACGTAATTGACGAGGACCGAAAAGACGAGGAGGCCGACGACGATCCATTCTTTGCGCGACATCACGGCGCGCTTCGGTGCAGCTTCAGCCATCTTCTCCTCGCAGCCTGCAGCAAATGCTATCACGCACGCGATTGAGCCAGCCTCATTGCGAACTGTCCCTGCGCGGTGCGCATACGGAGACAATGAAGGCCCCGCCAGGCAACGCCGCAACTCCCCCATCGCAATCTCGCGTTCATGGGAGCTCCAGATGGATGTGCGCCGGTCACTTCGGCTCGATGGCAATAACCCACAGGTCGGTGTCGCCCAGATTGTGGCCTTTATGCGTCTGGCCGAGCCGC
>CAYRAC010000513.1:0-3794 GCA_964422045.1 uncultured Steroidobacteraceae bacterium | reverse complement strand
TGACATCGGCGGCACTTTGCCTATCCCGCAAAACGCACGAATTGACCTCTGAATGTCGCATAAATTTCGGCAGCAGCCGGCGTTAGTGTGTCGGGATAATCGAATGGAAAAAGGGCGTGCTCGGTGATCCTTCGGCGGTACGTCGGGCCGATCGCCTTATTCGGCTCGCAGCGCCTCGGCCGCTGGCAGACGTCCGGCGCGCAGCGCGGGAAAGAGACCCCCGAGTAGCGAGGTAATGATCGCCCACGCGAGTCCGAGCAACCACAGTTGCGGTGAGACGTGTAGTTTGAATGCACCCCACACCCACATCTGACGGCCATCGAATATCAGCCAAGCTATCGCGGCACCGACAACTCCGCCGACTGCACCAAGCGACGCCGCCTCAAGGAGAACAGACAAGGCAACCGGTGTTGAGCCGAAACCAATGGCCCGCAGCGTGCCGATCTCGCGCGTCCGCGCCCGAACTGCCCCGTACATAATCTTCACGACACCGAACAATGAGCCGAGCGCCATCATTACGCCAATGATGTAGGACATGCGTGTGAAGAAAGAAGTATCCGCTCCAATCACCCGCAGATCGTAGTCCGTCTTGCGCTCGACGCTGACATCGATCGCAGGATTCTCCATGAGCCACTTTTGGAATCCGGGATATGCCTCGGCGTCCACGAGTTGCACAATCACCTGAGCGAAGCCCGGGCTTCTACGCGCCGCCATGACGGTCAGTGCGTCGCCAACGAGATAGCTTTCGATGATGTCGGCGCCGCAACTGAAAACCCCGACGATGGGCCACTTGCCGTCCCGCAACCGCACTTCGCTCCCCACGTGGAGGCCAAATTTGCGTGCCGCACCCACGCCCACCACCAACTCCCGCATGCCTGCACCGAACAGGTGGCCCGCTACGACCCGAAAGGCAGGACGCAGCGCGAGGCCGGCGGGACCAATGCCACGCAGTTGGAGAGAGCCGGCGGCGAATCCCTCAACCGGCGGCAGCCACATCATGAACTCAGGGTCCGCAAGTGGTCTGCCGTCGGCCTCCCTGGCTATGCCAGGAGCATCGAGAATCGTGCCGATGACGTCGGGTTTAAGGCTGCGGCTCTGGTCAAAGTTGGCGGCTCCGCTCCACACGATGGCACGCGTTGCGTCTTCGGTCCTGCGATAGGCGCGCGTCAAACCGGCAGTCACCGATAACATCGAGGTCAATACCCCGACGACGCACGCCATGCCGATGACGATAACGAGCGCGGGCGCGTACCTGTCGCGAAGGGTGCCGATACCGACGACACAGACCGCTGCGATTTGGCGCAACTCGCTCATCGTCTGGCAATCATCGCGGCAACGTCGGTGCGCAGCAATCGGTACAGCGGCGCCACTGCGCTCAACAGTGCGATGAGCAGAGCGGCCGCTAACGCCCACCCAAGCGCCGCTGGCGATGCGCGCACTTCGGGTATGTTGATCACTCCTTTGATCGCGAGGCGCGAAAGGATCATACCCACACCGGGTGCGACTGCACTGCCTATCAGAGCTGCCAGAATCGTCGGGGCGGCCGCTTCAAGGATCACCAGCAAGGCTATTCGGCCATTCCCAAATCCAATCGCCTTCAGAATTCCGAATTCCGAGAGTCGCTCGCGGACTGACTCGGCAGTGCCGTTCGCGCACAAAAACAGGATCATAAAAAGACCGGCCGCTCCGATTCCGAGACTGATTTGCCGCATATTGATGTTCGCATCCATCAGCTCCTCGGCATTCTCTCTCGCCGGAACGCAGGACAGTGCGGGGGTCGCGTTCGTGAACCATGCTTCGATCTCACGGCAGACGGCGCGAGCGTGTTCTGGGCGGTCGACCGCGACACGCAGGAAATTGACTAGGTCTC
This sequence comes from uncultured Steroidobacteraceae bacterium, assembly GCA_964422045.1. Taxonomy (GTDB): domain Bacteria; phylum Pseudomonadota; class Gammaproteobacteria; order Steroidobacterales; family Steroidobacteraceae; genus Bog-1198. Next base: position 1,924 of record CAYRAC010000513.1, on the reverse strand, counting down.
GCTCGTCAGTATTGCCCGAATTCTGGAAGTAACGCAGATTCCCGACGATCATATCCGGGGACCACTGCTGCCCCCAGCCCGTGGGGTCCGCGATGAAACCCAGGACAATAAAAAACCATGTGCCGGAGCCGTCCGTGCCACTGCCCGGCCCCGCGTTCATTGTCATGGTCTCCCCAATGCGGGCATTGCGACGCGCCGCCGCCGTGCGAGTCAGGAAGATGCCGGTGGGAGAGATGTCGAGAGCTCGCCAGTCTGCACGGGTCATTGGCAGCTCCGGCTACGCCGAGCGCATTCCCTCGTCCATGAAGGTGACCGTGGTCAGGTGGTGTTCATCCGGGTCCTTCCCGCCACCTACCCACACCTCGCCCCCGACAGCGCTGATCCCTCCGATACGGGCCAGCTGCTCGCGGTAGCCCCACGGTATGGTCCCGCAGTCGAACGCGCAGGTCACGATCAAGCGGTCCATTCGGGTGTCGTCGATGGCCCGTTCATAGGCTGCATTGATCGCGATCATCACGCTGAACAGCGCAAATGCGACGGACAGCGCAAGCAGCGTGAGTACTGATTCCGCGCGATTGCGCCAGAGGGCAAACCAGACCACGGGCATGAACTTCACATTTGCGATGCTCTCTAAGTGTTCGGACGCCACGGCGTAGCAGGATCTGAAGCCGCGCTAACCTACCCCCATCGGAAGGGATGTCGCAATCATTGGCTTGGGCGTTGTCCAAGATTGCTGCAGTAGTTCTTGTCAAGACTAGGAAAAAGCCGACACAGCGGAAAACACTTGGCGCTCGGGACCTACGATTAGTGAAAGCGCGATGCTGCGCTCTGGGGCAATCAACCATATCTTGGCCGGCGATCGTCGCCCCTGGACGACATGAGCCTCTCCCCTAAGACCAGCTGGGTCGGGAGATTGATAAAATCCACTCAGTGATTCCGCGTAGCGAGTTTAGCGAGTCACGCACAAGATCTGGCGAATGCCACGTAGCAGCCGTAGGTGGGGGCATATCTGGGTCGCGCCAGGTCAAGCCTGGGAGGAGGGGAAGCTAGATAGATAGCGGAAACTCGTCGATGGAATCCAGTGGGTTCGACTCCCACCCGGCACGGACTAGCCACCCACCGGAAGCGAGCCTTGCACAGGGCATGGCGACATGCTCGTGAAGCGTAGGCAGCGGATACCGAAGCCGCGTGATTGAGCCGCGAAATTACCGCAATGCTGGTGTTCTCGTCGTCCTAGAGGCGGGAACTACGACGGCTGACCGTCACGGTGAGGTCAGTCGGACCGGCCGAGGTCCTAGAGCGGGGCAAAGGTATGGGACGGATTCCCCAGGAACCTGGGAGATCCTGCGACCGGCCGACTTCGAAATAGCCGATGGTGCCGTGGCTCGAACGGGACCGGGTTCGGACGGAAATCTCCGCCGTCCGGGAGCGAACGTGGAGAGGCGAAGTGGGAACGGCAGAGCGAATAAATAAGTGATGCCGCATTGGCGCAGGAAGTCTTAGTGCTTTGATAATACTGATGACATCGGGGAACGTCCCTCAGGCGGACCCGGTCGAGGGAAGCGAAGCACCGTAGTAACAGAACCGTTTTTGAGAAACACGAGGGTGCTTTGAAACCTGCAAGCGTGTCAACGAAACAAGAGCGGATAGCGGAACTCGCAAGAGAGAACGCAGCGATGGCGTTCACGTCGCTGAACCACTATCTTGATGTGGAATGGATGGAGTACGCGTACGAGTGTACGCGCAAAGACGGCGCGGTCGGAGTGGACGGGCAGACGGCGGAGTCCTATGCAGCCAATCTGCAACAGAACTTGGCCGATCTGATCGATCGACTCAAGTCGGGCCGTTAACGAGCGCCCCCGACTCGTCGAAAATATATAGACAAGCCGGGAGGAGGCCAGCGCGGCCTCAGTATTCCTTCCTT
>CAYRAC010000512.1:0-3795 GCA_964422045.1 uncultured Steroidobacteraceae bacterium | reverse complement strand
TCAGTTCGATTTGCGGAAACACCAGGTCTCCGCGCAGCAGGCGCCCGAGACTCACCTGGACCGTGATCTTCTGCACGCGTAACAGGGATTGCTGTTCCGCCCACGATGCGTTGTGGATGTCGAGACCTTCGATGCTCATCGTCGGCTCCCACGACCAGACATACGCCGACAGATTGCCATCGATGGACGCAGGATGACCGGCTTTCGCCGAGATCATGCGCGCGATCGGCGCGCGCAGCATGTTCCAGTCGAGGAGCGATACCACGACGACCAATACCGCGATCAAACCGGCCAGCGAAACCAGCGTCCATTTGCGGGCCGTGCGCTTGCGGAGGAACCCCGTCACGACCGCTAGTCGGGTTGTGAGATGACGAGGCGCAGCAGCAAGCCGCGCTTGCGGGACACGCGCGCACCGCTTGCGTTCATGAAAGCATCATTGGCCGCCGGCGACCGGGCATTGAACGATAGGTACCAGGACAAATCGGCGTGGCTTCGCGCAACAAAAAAAACCACCGTGCGTTTTGTGCTGAATCCAAACATATCCGTCTCCGGCTGCGTTCGGGCATGCTGCACGCCGCTGCTCGAATTCTCTGTCGGGCATTGGCCCTAAGCGATGTAGGCATGGGAGGTGTGCGGCGCTGTCCGTCATTTCCGACACGGCCACGCGTTGCGCGCCTATTACTCGCGCCCCGGCAACACGTGGACAGTAGTCACACCTTACAAACCGGAGACACAGCATGAGACACATCGCCAAGAAGCGCGCGGCCGATGACTTCAGCGACTTGACCGACGGCGTTGAGGACTTGCTGCAGCGAATCGCCGACGTCGACAGCCCCGAGGTCAGAAAAATTCGCGCCAAAGTCCAGATCGCGCTGACGGCGGCCAAGAGCGCGTGGCAGGACACCACGAGCTACGCCAACCGCACCTTGCATCGACCGGGCGAGTACTTGCGCGATTCTCCCTGGAAAACCGTGGGGATCGCCACGCTGCTCGGTATCGGGGTAGGAGCCTTGCTGCTGCGCCCGCGCGCCGATTCCTGATCCATGGCGCTGGGGCTTACGCGCCGTTGAAATCCGACGCCTGCAGCAGCAAGGCCACCGCGGCTTCAAGGCCGTGCCGATCGTCGTCGTCGAAGCGCGCGAGTTGCGGGCTGTCGAGGTCGAGCACGCCCTTGAGCTTCCCGTCTTGCAGCAAGGGCACCACGATCTCGGAGCGCGAGGCCAAGTCGCAGGCAATGTGTCCGGGGAATTCATGTACGTCGGCAACGATGAGGGTTTCGCGGCGCAGGGCGGCCGTGCCGCAGACTCCTTTGCCGAGCGGGATGCGCACGCAGGCGACTTTGCCTTGGAACGGACCGAGCACGAGCTGCGATCCCTTCAGGAAATAAAATCCGGCCCAGTTGACCGCGGTTAGAGTTTCGTACAAGAGCGCGCACATGTTTGCGGCGTTGGCCAACGCGTCGCGCTCGCCTTCGAACAGAGCGCTCAACTGTCGCGCCAATCCGCGGTACATGTCGGCTTTCGAATCGGGCACGGTCGACAGCGCGTTCACACCACCCCGAACACCGCCATCGCCTTGGCACACTCATTGGTCACCGCCGCATTCTGCTGAAAGCGGGTAGTGAACAGGTACGCCGTCGCGCCAACGAGCACGGCGTTTAGCAGCAGCGCCACCGCGAGCGCGGCGAATTTCGATGAGATTTGAGTGTTCATGCAGGTCTCCTCAGGGTAGTTCCCCAGGCAGAGCAAAGCAAGCCGCGTGCCAGAATCGGACTGGCACTAAGTGTCTATTTTTAAAGACATTATCTCCGCGCCACGGCGCTCGAGATGACCGCGGACAGTGTCCGCGGACAACCAGCCCGGACACATGAACGAGATTCATCTCAGTCGGCAGGATCGAAGGTCGGCCCAAGCGATTCCGCGACCGCCTCTCTGAACCCGCTCTCATCCAGGGACGGATTATCCACGCAGGCCGCGGCGATCATTTCGGCTTGATCGATCGTGATATCGGTCACCGCAAAGCACTTGACGCTTACCCCATCGCTCGCGACGAAACGCGCGGTCCAGGTCTCATCGTCATAGGCGCGCGAGGACACGGCCTCGCCCAAATGCAGCACCTTGGCCAAATCCTCGCTGTTGGGAATGTCCGCCAGAAATGTCGACAGGGAGGCGGCATCGTCGAGGCGCGCGCTGGCACATGAAATTCTCGTGCTCATGCGTTGAATTGTATATCACGCGGCGGCTATGGCTTGGGAGGGGCTTGGCCCAAGCCGATGAGTTCACCTTTGGCGATCACATGCCCGGACATACCTTCAGTCAAATCGGCATAGCTCTTGCCGGCATCGAGGGCGAGCAGCGAATCGAGCGCGAACAGCTGCCAGTGATACTGGTGCTTGCGGCCAGGCGGGGTGTGCGGACCTCGGTACGCCTGGTTCACTCCGGCGAGGTTCGGACCGTAGCTCGCGCCCTCCGGCGGCCTCGTCATGCCGGCATCGAGTTGGGTCACGCCCGCAGGAATGTTGTACAGAGTCCAGTGCAGAATCGGCATGCCGTTACGGATCGCATCGGGATCCTGCACGATGACGACATAGGAGCGAGTGCCCGCCGGGCCCGCCGTCCACGACAGGCCGGGAAAGATATTCCCCCGATACTGCGTATTTTCGAAGGGGATGTCGCCGCGCTCGCCAAAGGCGGGTGAGCGCACCGTGAGGCGCACCTCGGTTCGCGAGGCCAGCGTGGCGAACGCCAACCGCGCGCGCCCCGCGGAGGCCACCGCCGCGTGATAGAGCTTCCAGGCGACAAACCCCAACACCACCACGACCACGGCCGCGAGTAACGTGCGCTTCATACGGCCGCCTCGCCGAGCGGCGCAGGTGCGGGCACAGGCGGAGCGAGCTTCATTCGCCCCTCGATCTCCGTCCACAGGGCCGCGTACAATTGTCCGACCGGGCTGCGCGGCGAGTAAGCGGGGAGTGGAGCACGGCGCACGCTCATGCGTTCGATCTCGCTCGAATACGGCACTTCGGTCGCGAGCAGCCGCGGAAATAGCTCCCGCGTGCTCGCGATGATATCGTGGTGCAGCGACTTGCGCCGGTCCACCATCGAGAAAAACGGCAGCAACGCCAGATCAGTCCACTCGTGCTCCGTCACGAATTCCTGCAACTGCGTCAGCATGCGCACCGACAACGGTGTCGGCAGCAGCGGCACGATCACGGCGTCGGCCGCGCGCAGTACGTTCTCGGACAGCAGGGAAATCCCGGGCGGGCAGTCGAGGAACAACGTGGCATACACATCGCGCAGCGAGCGGCTCATGCGCAGCAGCCGTTCCGTCGGATGTTTGCGGGTGCTCAAGTGCACATCGAAATTGCGGTACGACCGATCCGAGGGCAGCACATCGAGTTTGTCGTAGCCGCTCGCCAGCGGCAGTTCGGCGAGTTCGCGCTTGCCGGTGACAAGCTTCTTGGCGGAGGCGTTCTCATTCGGTTCGCAGCGCAAGATATAGGTTGCGGCTCCCTGCGCATCCAAGTCCCACAACAGAGTTGACCGCCCGGCGGCGGCGCACAGATACGCCAAGTTGACGGCGGTGGTGGTCTTGCCCACCCCGCCTTTGATGTTCGTGACCGCGACGATTTTCATGTCAAGAAACCTCGCAGCTATTGGCGCTGTAGCCCCTGATCGGCAGCGTGCAGCCATTGGTCCCGGTCCCCCGACTCAGGCAATGCCAGCGCGGCGTCGCGCGCATGCTGGTACGCATCGCGCGCACCGTTCGCATCGCCGCTCTTGGTCAAGGCTTCCG
>CAYRAC010000511.1:0-3798 GCA_964422045.1 uncultured Steroidobacteraceae bacterium | reverse complement strand
GCGTCGGCGACCTACGTCTCGATGTTGGTTCGCGCTCACCTGCGCGGAGTATCGCCCCTCCCCGATCGCGAGCTCGCCGAACTCAGGCAAGCAGTCGGTGCGCTAGGCGCGGTGGGTCGGAATCTGAATCAGATCGCCCGCGTCGCCCACCAGACGGGGCGAGTCGAGGGACTGACCACCGCGGACCTAAGAGCGATTCTGGCGGCCTTCGAAGGATTGCGGGCCCATTTCAAAGGTTTGATCGAGGCGAACATCGCCAGCTGGGAGACAGACGATGCCAAAGCGAGTCGTTGACCTGCGCGCGGAGCGTCCCTTGCTTGACATCGCCAGCTTCGGCCGGCGTGGCCCGGAGGCGAAACTGACCCCGGGCGAAGTGGCCTTTATCGCAAGGACTGCCCGTCGAATGCCGGAGGTCATGATCAAAGTGTCCGGTGGCGCTCGGACACTTCAGGGCGTCGGCGCCCATTTTGACTACATCGGGCGCAAAGGTCTGAATGAAATCGAAACCGATATGGGCGAGAGGCTGATGGAAAGAGGATTTGAGAGAGATCTGATGCTCGATTGGGATCTGGACCTGGATGTGCTGCGCCGCCATACCGATCGAGCCGTCGCGCACGGACGCAAACCGCCGAGGCTCGTCCACAACCTCATCTTCTCGATGCCGAAGGGCACCCCGTCCGACAAGCTCGCGGCCGCCGTGCGAGCGTTCGCCGTGGACCGATTCGCGCTTCAACATCGTTACGCGATGGCGTTGCATACGCACCAAGGCAATCCTCACGTCCACTTGGTCGTCAGAGCCATCAGCGAACAGGGTGTCAGACTCAATATCCGCAAAGCGACGCTTCGCGATTGGAGGCAGCAGTTCGCGGCTCATTTACGCGAACAAGGCATCGCGGCGAATGCAACCGAGCGCGCAGTGCGCGGCAAGTCACGAGTTCCAAAAACAGGTGGCGTTTTTCGCTCTGATGAGCGCGACTCGTCCACCTACGTCCAGGCGAAGCTTGATGCGTATTTTCGTCGCGACCGCAATCAACCGGAGCCGGGCAAGGCGACCCTTGTTGCGACCCGTCGCCAGGAGGAGCAGGGCTGGTATGTCGTTCATGATGTGCTCGACAGCGAAGGACACTCGGAAGTTGCTCGGGACATCCGCCGGTTCCTGGCGCAAATGCAACCGCCCCGGACCGAACGTGAACAAATCGCCCTGGACGTGCTGGCCAAGCCAGAGGTGAAACGCAAAGGCCATGAGCCTCGGACCCGGTAGCTTAGGCTTGGGCGGCTGTGTTCCTCGCGGCGATTGCGGCGCGGGCTAATAATTAGCAGACGATGCGCGGGGGGCATGGCCTTCATTATCCAAGTTAACCGTAGTTTGATAGCCATTCGTCGGTGCTTTCGCACGAAACGCTGTGTGGCAACGGCCCATTGGCTGCCGTAATGTGTCACGTGTATGGCTACCTCGGTGCTCCGATCAGATGAGCGGCTTCAAATACTACGCATGCCGGAGGTTTGCAAAATCACTGGCTTGTGCCGATCAATGATCTATCAACTGGAGGCTGAGAAGCGATTTCCCTCGCGAATCAGACTTGGTCTGCGCGCCGTGGATGGATTGAGGGTGAGGTGCAGGATTGGTTGGCGATCCGAATCGAGCGTAGTCGCTGCTCTGCAATACAATCTTCGGAATCGAAACGTCAATAGTCTCAATCCTCACGCGGCCGTCGTCTGTACTGCGTCGTACGTTCTAAAAAATCCGCCACGGTGCGCAGCGCAAGGGACACGGCGCGCGGATCGCCGTCCTCAATCATCGCCTCTATGTATGCGGCCACATCGGCCTCGCTTCGCAGATGCTCCGCGGCGTTGAATGGGCGGCTTGGGGGTCTGGGCTTTGTAGACTTTCCGGGATGCATGGGTTCTTCCGATATCGCTTTGGCGGGGCCGCATGCTACAGCCTCTGTTTACCAAGAACTAGTCTCGCCCGCTCGACCCGCAGCATTTCGAAGGGATTCATGCAGGTGATTCCGAGGCCGATGCATGCATTCGGAATTTTTATCTTCTTGACAGAGTTAGCCGGCACTTCATGCGTCACTACCGTATATCCTCCCGCTAACGCCTGAGCGACCAAGTAGTAATCGGCAATCTGCAAGAAAGTGTTGACGGCGCCAACCTCATATCCTTGGCTGGTGACCCACTGGCTGACGGTCGCAAGCGCCTTACCTACCCCCGTATCCGGCCTCAGAAAAAACTCATCGCCGTATTGATCGGCCCACTCCGCGGCATCGTCATCGACCAGCTCCGCCCTCACTTTCTCAATGCTGAATACGGTTCCTTTCTGGTTTGATTCCTTCAACCAATCCCAGAAGCCAGGACAGAAGTCGAATCCGTAATGAAGATTCTTCGCCTGCAGGAAGACGTTGGTGTCGAGGACGTACGGCATCAGCCACTGAATGCCACGCTGCGGCCCAGTTCGTGAAATGTCTCGGTCTTTGAGATACCCAACATACGCAGCGCGTCTTTATAGAGCGTACGTCCTTCGAGAGTGCTTTCCACCAGCGCCCGAGTGAATCGCCGGCTGTAACGAACGGCGGCGGTGAGGTAGAAGTCCCCTCCGCCTTCGGCTTTAGGTAATCGCGAAATGCGGTCGAGTTCACTCTGGTAGGCCGCCCGCAACTCGTCCCACGTAAGGCGACGGGCATCCCGGAGTCGCTGCAGGATGACCAAACTGCTCACTTTGAATATGCGCACCAGCCTAGCTACCGTGTCCCCTAACGGTTCGTCCGCGCGCAATTCGCTCCGCACGATCTCCAGCGGGGCCAGGAGTTCGGCCGCGACCCGGTTGCACCAGGTCTCGACGCCATTTTGATGTTGCGACGTGGCAGTAGTGTTCGATAAAGCAGTTTGACCCAGCCAGATGTGCGCGAGCTCATGCGCCAACGTGAACATTTGTGCCGATTTCGTATCGGATCCGTTGATGAACACCAGCGGCGCGAGATCGTCCGACAGCGCGAACCCACGGAACTCCTCTGGATCCAGCGGGCGATGCGTGTTGTTCATCACGATGCCGCTGCACATCACCAGGATGCCGAGGTGATCCGCTTGGAGAATGAACATACGCAGGGCGTCAGTCCAAGTGACGCAAGTGCGGCGGCGCTCGAGATCGAAAGAGAGCGCCCGACGCATCGAGGCCGCGGTCTCGACTATGGGGCTTTGAAGGTTCGCGGAACCGACGAACGCAAGGCGGTCCGCTCCCGACATTCGGGCGTTGTCGCGAAACCAATCCTGCCGCTCCTGACAGGCGTAAATCATATCCCGCAGGTTGGGACTCGCGGGACGCATCCCGCGCCCAGCCATGGTCCGAAAATCGGGGACGGTGAGCGGTTCCTCCGGAGGCTCGGGCAGAAAGAAATACCCAACGGGCGCATGGGTCGCCTTGGCGTAGCTCTCGATCTGCTTCAAAGTCGGCTGGATCTCGCCCGATTCCCATTGTTCGAGCTTCGGGAATTTCGACAAAAGATCGTCCACGGTGACGCCGGCGCGGTCACGCGCCCAACGCAAGAGCTCGGCCTTTACTTCTACTCGCACCATAGATGCAATTTAACCACGCAGTGCCGGCGGTGTCGCGGCTCGAAGCCTAACCCGCCCGACGCAGAGAAACGACGTTCGCGCCCGCGCGCAGCCCCTCCAGGAAATCGCCCCACGCCTGCATCATCTTGCGCCGCTCGGGCAGGCGCTGCGCCTTGTTGTAAGCCGCCCGTACCTGATTGCGCTCGGCATGCGCAAGCTGCAATTCGATCAGGTCGGGGTGAT
>CAYRAC010000510.1:0-3800 GCA_964422045.1 uncultured Steroidobacteraceae bacterium | reverse complement strand
GCGCCGCACAGTTCACCGCAGCCGCCTCCTCGGCGAAGATCGCCATGCTCTGCTGCAGCGCTTGGAACTTTGCGATCGGCTGGCCGAATTGCATCCGCTGGTTTGCGTATCGCACTGACAAGCTCAACGCGGCGTCCAGCGCCCCGGCAATCAGCGCAGTGCGGGTCAGAGCGCCCATCGCAAAAAGGTCAGCATTTGTCGGGGCATGATCGACCGGCGCAGCGAGGAAATCGAGCGTGTCGCGAGGGTCGCCCGCCGGACTGTGCGACTCGCGGATCGCCGCGGCGTCCGCGCGTCGCAGGCGAAGTAATTTGCCATCCACCACGGTGACGATGCATTTCGCCCAGCGGCCCCAGGCGACTGCCTGAAGGCGTCCGGTGAAGCAATCACCTGCCAGTTCGCCGGCGCCGGTTGAGGCGATGCTGGTCAGACCTTCCTCGGGCGGCAGGTTGCAGTCCGCGACCAATCGAGCAGCGAGGATTGCCTCACCCAGCGGCGCGGGCAGTGCGTGATAGCCTGCCAGCCGCAAAATTGCGACCGCGTCAAGCCAGTCACCCGCAGCCCCCCCGGCGTCCTCGGGGACCAAAAGCTCGGGAAACCCACTGTCCGTGATTTGAGTCCACAGGGTGGCGAACGGCAGCGCCGGGTCGGCGGCGAGGTCTGCGAACAGGCGATCGGCCGTGTCGACCAGCATGGAATAGTTTTCGCTCATCTAAGTCCCAATCCTCTTGCGATGATGCCCCGCAGAATCTCGCGCGTGCCGCCGCGCAGCGAGAAGGACGGCGAAATTTGCAGAAGGTTTGCAGTCATCCGCACGAAGTCGCTGTCGATGGACAGGTCGTCTGCGGCGTTCATCGCCGCGCGGATGGCGCGCGGCATGGCCTGCTCATAGAGATTGCCAAGATCTTTGACGATTGCCGCCTCCAGCATTGGGTCGTCGCCGGTGGCCAGTTTGGCGGCGGTCGATCGGGACATCTGCCGCAGGGTCCATAACTCCGCGGTCAGATGACCGATGAGCCTCTTTGCGCCTGAGTTGGGGTTCGCACCCGCGATACGGATCAATTCCACGAGCAGCGCGAAGCTCGAGAGGTAACGCTCGGGCCCCGACCGTTCCAGCGACAGCTCGGCAGTCACCTGCTTCCAGCCGTTGCCTTCCTCGCCGACACGCATGCTGTCGGGAATAAAGACCTCATTGAAGAAGACCTCGTTGAAAGCGCTTCCCCCGACGAGATCCTTAATCGGGCGAACGGTGATGCCGGGCGCCGACAAATCGACCAGGAACTGGGTCAGTCCTGCCTGCCGTGCCGAGGCGGGTTCGGAGCGAAAGAGAGCAATCATCATCTGCGAATGATGGGCTAAGGTGACCCAGATTTTCTGGCCGTTCACACGCCAGCCGCCGTCCACCTTATCGGCTCGGGTGCGCACCGAGGCGAGGTCCGACCCGGCGCCGGGCTCGCTCATACCAATGCAGAAATACATCTTGCCCGCGGCGATCTCCGGCAAGAAGCGCTTGCGCTGTTCCTCGGTGCCATATCGCAGCAGCAAATTGCCACTCTGCCGGTCGGCTATCCAGTGCAACCCCACAGGCGCGCCGGCGGCGAGCAACTCCTCGATGACCGTGTAGCGTTCTAGCGGATGACGCTCGTGGCCCCCATAACGCTTGGGCCACGTCATGCCAATGAAGCCGGCCGCACCCAGCGCACGGCTGAAATCGGCGTCAGGTACTGCCCAACAATTGAGTCGGCGAGTAGGATCGCTCGTGGGTTGGCGGCGGCGCAGGAATTCGCGTATCTCGGCACGCAGCACCACGAGGTCGGAGGGACAGTCAAACGGAAGGACGGTGAAGCTTTGCATGGCTTAAGGCTTGTCTTTGGAGCAAATGAAACGGCCTGCTGCTTGGAGCGCCTCCTCAGCCTCCGGTGCCAAGGGGGCGAACCGCTGCCACAGGTGGAACGTGTCCGTCCAAACCTGAAGCGTAACGCAGACGTCTGCCGCCTTGGCTCGTTCGGCCATTATTTCGGTGTCGGCGTGACAGGCGTCCAGTGTGCCTGTTTGCAGCAGCATGGGTGGCAAGCCCGCAAGATCCGCCCGGATGGGTGACGCGAGCGGCTGAACCGCCAAGGCAAGATCGCCAAGGTAAGCCTCAACCATCATTTGACGCCGTGGCGCCGCCTGGATGAACATCGAGCTTGACCCGACAAGATCGAACATTCCGCAAAAGAAGAGCGCGCCGTCCGGAAGGCGCGTGCGATTGTCGCGGGCCGTCACGAGCGCGGCGAGCGCGATTCCCGCGCCGGCAGAGTCCCCCGCCACGAATAGCCTCGTAGCCGGGTCAGGGCCCAACGGTCCATTCTCCGCGGCCCACTCGAGGGCCGTATACACTTGTTGAATTTGGTTTGGAAATTTGACTTCTGGGGCGAGGTCGTAGTCGACAAACAACACGCTCGCGCCGGAATATTGGGCCAGCCAAGCCACCAGAGTTCGATGGGACGGAAAACCCCCGGCGACGAATCCGCCGCCGTGGGAATAGACGATTCTCCGGGTGTTGTCCGAATTCCGTGCGAAGACCCAGAGGCAGTTCGATTCGGCTACCTGAACGGAACGTATTTGGATCCCTGTCGGCATGTCGAGGCCGATATCGCAAAGCGCGCGCCGCATTGCGCGAAGATCGAAGCCATCGGCAGGCAACGCCGCCGCAGCGAATTGCGATGCCTCCAGTTCCATTGCCTTAATAAGACCAATCGATGGCACGGTCATTGATTCCTTAAGAGCAGGGTCTGCAAAGCAGGTCTGCGCTGACATAGGCCCGCATAAACAGATTGACGAGTTAACCTACCGGTGAGTATTATACTCATGTGTTGAGTATATATGGGGAGTCGGATCATGCAAGAAGTTGAATTTGGTATGCAGCTGTCCCCCGTTGAGCGAGCGGGCACGTCGGACGCAGAGCTGTACGCGGAGGCTCTGGCCGATGCGCAGATCGGCTATAAGCTTGGCTTCTCCACCGGCTGGATGATCGAGCACCATTTCTCGGACTATTTCCCCACACCCAACCCGCTGATGTTTCTGTCCCATGTGGCGGCACTGTGTCCCGGTTTCGGCTTGGGTACCGCGGTGCTGGTGCTTCCCTGGTACAAACCGTTGCGCCTGGCCGAAGACATTGCAATGCTGCAACTGCTTTCCAAGGGCCCGTTGCATATCGGCATGGGTCGGGGCACCGCCAAGTTCGAGTATGATGCGCTGGGCGTTCCTATGGAAGAAGCGCGCGATCGCTTCCATGAATGCTGGGATATCATTCGGACCGCACTCAAGGGTGCACCCTTCACCTACGAGGGACGTTTCCACAAGATCGAAAAGCCGATCACCCTGCGTCCTCATCTGGATTCGCGGCGGCCGCACTTCTACGGTGCCGTCAGCAGCCCCTCGAGCGCAGCGATCATGGCCGCTCAGGGGTTGGCGCCTCTGTCGCTGCTGAATTATTCCCACGAGGTGTTGGCCGGCATCATCGCCGACTGGAAGAGGATCAACGGCGAGAATAGCGGTGCGGAAAACGCCGTGCTGCCGTTGATGACCAACGTCTACATCGCCGACACCGACGAGGAGGCCAGGGCCGAAGCCAAGCACTACCTCCCCATCTACTACCAGGTGCAGGTGGATCACTACGATTCCGAGAACAACGTCTGGAAGGACATGCCAAGCTATCAGGAGACGGGCAAGATGATGGCCCGCCTGAAGCACTATACCAACCCGGACAACCTGGACCCACAAATCGACATCAACCCCATTGGATCGCCCGAGAC
>CAYRAC010000509.1:0-3818 GCA_964422045.1 uncultured Steroidobacteraceae bacterium | reverse complement strand
CGCGCTTCAATTCGATCACCACGCGCATGCCGTCCTTGTCCGACTCGTCGCGCAGCCCGTCGGAGGCGATGCCTTCGATGAGCTTGTCGCGCACCAGGTCCGCAATGCGCTCGATCAACCGCGCCTTGTTCACCTGGTAGGGCAATTCGGTGATGATGATCGCCTGGCGCTCGCCCTTGCCGACGTCCTCGAAATGCGTGCGCGCGCGCAAGTGCAGGCGCCCGCGCCCGGTCTTGTAGGCGGCGACGATTTCCTGGGCACCGTTGATGAATCCAGCGGTCGGAAAATCCGGACCGGGCACCATTTGCATCAATTGTCCGAGCGTAATTTCCGGGTTCTCGATCAGCGCAATGCAGGCGCTGATGATTTCGGTCAGATTGTGCGGCGGGATATTGGTCGCCATGCCCACCGCGATGCCCGATGAGCCATTGATCAATAGATTGGGGATTCGCGCCGGCAGTACCGCGGGTTCGCTTTCGGATTCGTCGTAATTCGGATTGAAATCGACCGTTTCCTTGTCGATGTCGGCGAGCAGCTCGCCCGCGAGTCTCGACATGCGCACTTCGGTGTAGCGCATGGCCGCCGGCGGATCGCCGTCCACGGAACCGAAGTTGCCCTGGCCGTCGACCAGCAAGTAACGCATGGAGAATTCTTGCGCCATGCGCACGATCGCGTCGTACACCGAGGCATCGCCGTGCGGGTGATATTTGCCGATGACATCGCCCACCACACGGGCGGACTTCTTGTAGGCCCGGTTCCAGTCGTTGCTCAGCTCGCGCATCGCAAACAGCACGCGCCGGTGCACGGGTTTCAGCCCATCGCGCACGTCGGGCAAGGCGCGGCCGACGATCACGCTCATCGCGTAGTCGAGGTACGACTTGCGCATCTCGTCTTCGAGATTTACGGGCAATATTTCGCGTGCGATCTCGGCCATTTGCGAGAGTCCGGTGAAGCCTTCGCGGCTTGTTTAAGCGGGTTTAAAGGAGGCGAGACATGGTCTCAACATGGATGAATTCTAGCACAGATCCGCGTCGGTCTTAAGCCAGCGGCGCACTTTAGCCGATATACTGGGCAATGCCTGCAGTTCTCGCCGATTTATGCATCGAGGCCCGTTGGGTCGTGCCGATGAGCGCGCGCGGCCGAGTGCTCGAGAATCATACATTGGTGGTGCGTGACGGCCGCATTCTCGATCTTCTGCCGAGCGCCGACGCGCTCGCGCACTACGCTCCCACGCTCGTGGTCCGACGCGCAGCGCATCTGTTGATGCCGGGGATGATCAACGCGCATACGCAAGCCGCGAGCGCGCTGTTTCGCGGCGTCTGTGCACGGCGCGCGGCTCTCGAGCGGCATTTCCTCGGCCCGGAATTTGTCTACGACGGGGTCTTGGCCGCGATCGCCGAGATGCTCATGTCTGGCATCACCTGTTTCGGCGACCGCTATCAATACCCGGGCGCGGCGGCCAAAGCGGCCGCCGCAAGCGGCATGCGTGCCGTCATCGGGCTACCGGTGAGCGAGACCGGCAGCCCCACCGAGGGGCTGGCGGTGCGCGACGAATATACGGCGCACCCGTTGATTTCCACGGTATTCGCACCGCCCGCCGTCGACACCTTGAGCGATGCGGCGTTCGCACGGCTCGCCACGCTTGCCGATGAGCTCGACGCCGGCATCGTCATCGATGTGAATGCGTCGGCCGATGCCATTGCGCGCTGCGTCGCGCTGCACGGCACCCGGCCGCTCGAGCGCTTGGGGAGCTTGGGATTGCTGACCCCGGCCCTCAACGCGGTCTACATGACCCATGCGACGCCCGCAGACATCGAACTCGCGCGGCGCACCGGCATAGCGATCAGCCTCGGCGCCACCGCGAGTCTCGACCTAGGCCAACAACTGCCGCCGGTCGCGGCGCTGCTGGCGTGCGGAATCCGCCTGGGGGTGGGTACCGGCGGCGCTCCCTGCAGCAGCCAGAATTTGTGGGCCGAGATGAAACTCGTCGCGCTGGCGGCATCGCGCTCCGCGTGGGCTGCGCTTGACCTCGCGACTCGCGGCGGCGCAGCGGTGCTCGGCCTCGACGCCGACGTCGGGAGTCTCGAGCCCGGCAAGTGGGCGGATCTTTGCTGCGTCGATATGCGCGGCCCCGCGGTGCAGCCGTTGAGCGAACCCGTGACACAATTGGTATTTTGCGGCGGTCGTGACATGGTGAGCGATGTATGGGTGGCGGGACGGCAGTTATTGGCGGATCGAGAATTGACCCGGCTGGATTGGGCAAGCGTCGCCGCGCGCGCCTATCTCTGGTCAGCGCGCATCGGAGAGACTGAATCGCATGCATGACTCGAGTCGTAATGTCGACCCTGCTGAAGTCGCAAAATTCAGCGCGCTCGCGCAGAGCTGGTGGGATCCCAAGGGCCCTTCGAAACCCTTGCACGATCTCAATCCCCTGCGCCTGCGCTATATCGAACGCATCGTGCCGCTGGCCGAGCGCGAGGTAGTCGATGTCGGTTGCGGCGGAGGCATCCTCACGGAAGCGATGGCGCGCGCCGGCGCGCACGTGCTCGGCATCGATTTGTCGCAGGCCGTGCTCGACGTCGCGGAACTGCACGCCTTGCAGAGCAAGATCGAGGCACGCTATCGCGCGCTCGCCGCCGAGGAATTGGCTGCGGAAAGGCCGGCGAGCTTCGACCTCGTGACCTGCATGGAAATGCTCGAACATGTTCCCGACCCGGCTGCCAGCATCCGCTCGCTCGCCGGCCTGGCGAAACCCGGCGGGCAGGTGATCGTGTCGACGCTCAATCGCAATCCGCTGGCATTTGCGGTGGCGATCCTCGGCGCGGAATACATTGCGCGCGCGCTGCCGCGCGGCACGCATGAGTACCTGAAGTTCATTCGTCCGTCGGAGCTCGCGCGCTGGGGGCGCGAGGCCGGATTGGAGCTGCGCGATCTGACCGGCATCACCTACAATCCTTTCACCCGTGCATTTGCGCTCTCGCCCGACACCCGCGTCAATTACCTGGCGCATTTTTCGCGGCCCGCCACCTGATGACACTGCCGCTGCGCGTGGTTTTATTCGATTTGGACGGTACCTTGCTCGACACCGCACCGGACATGGTCGGCGCGTTGAATGCATTGCGGCGCGAGGCGGGACTTGCACCGCTGCCGTACGAGCTGGTGCGCGGGGCGGTCAGTCATGGCGCGGCGCGCGTCGTCAAGACCGGATTTCCCGATGCCGCGGCGAATGACGCGGCGGCTCTGCAGCGGCGCTTTCTCGACCTGTATCGCAGCGCCTTGAGCGAAGGCACGCGGCTGTTTCCCGGCATGGACGTGGTGCTCGATACGCTCGACGCGCGGCGCCTGAAGGCCGGGATAGTCACCAACAAGCCGCGCTGGCTGACCGAGCCGCTGCTCGAGCAGCTCGGACTGCGGCCGCGCTTCGCCTGCGTGGTGAGCGGCGACTCGGTCTCCGAGCGCAAGCCCCACCCGCTACCGCTGCTGCACGCCGCAGAGCTCGCGGGCGCCACCGCCGCGGAATGCATCTACGTCGGCGACGCGTTGCGCGACGTGCAAGCCGCGCATGCGGCCGGCATGCCGGCGTTGGTCGCGAATTACGGCTACCTCTTGGCCGACGAGGATTCGAGCAGCTGGGGCGGGGATGCGTACTTGGCAGAGGCCAAGGACCTGGTGCGCTGGCTCGAGGCGAGCGGCCGCGTATGAGCCAATCCGCGTTGTGGTGCACATGCCGGAGCAGCGCGACATCGAGCGCGACTTGAGCGACGATGCCGGCCCTGAAGTCCCTTGATGCCGGCTACCAGGCGCGGGCCATTCCCCCC
>CAYRAC010000508.1:0-3844 GCA_964422045.1 uncultured Steroidobacteraceae bacterium | reverse complement strand
TTCACGCCGACGGCAGCGTCTGGTTCCATTGCACTGCTCGCGAACAAGGGGACCGTGAGTATCGTCGGTACGCCGGGAGAGAGCACGACCGTCAGTTCTTCCACGGTCTCCCGCGATGGCGGGCCGTCCGGAGCCGTGACGTTAACGGGCGTCAACGTCGCGCTCAACGGTGCGACCATCGACACGACCACGGCGGCGGAGAACGTTTTCACCGCGCCCCCGGCGTCTGTGACGGTCACTGCGTCCGGCCACGTCTCGCTCGTCAACTCGCTCATCGATGCGCGCACCTCGGGTTTCATCGATGCCGGCTCCATTGCTATTACCGGCGGTTCGGTGTCCATCAGCGGCGGCCTGCAGCCGGCCGCATTCGGCAGCGCCACGCTGCCAGCGAACACGGCGCTGTTTTCCGGGTCGTCCGGGTCGTCGACGGAAGGCAATGGTGGCTCGATTCTCGTCTCCTCGCCGAATGGTCTCGTGACGATCAGCGACGCCACGCTGAGCACGGCGTCGAATTCTTTCGGTTACGGCGGCTCGATTGCGCTGGTGGGCTCAGGTGTCCTGATCGCGCAGCAATCGCTGCTCACGGCGGACACCGATCCGGGACCCGGTGCTCCCGGGTCGGTGACGGTGCGCGCGACCGGCACGACTGCGGCGAACGATCCGCTGCAGAACGAGCTGACGAGCGCGACCCCGGGGGTCGTGAGGATCGTCGACTCCGGCATCACCGCCGTGAATGTCGGCGGACTGAACGGCGGCGCGGCCGGACGCGGACAGATATCGATCGGGGCGGATTTGCCCGGCGGCAGTCCGGTTATTTCCAACAACGTGGTGATCGCAGGGTCCGTGCTCTCCAACGACGTGTCGAACGACGGCACGGGGAACAATCTCACGGTCACGGCGAGCAAGGGCGTGTGGATCGGACCCTCGGCGAGCGGCGGCTTCGCGGATCCGAATGCCAGCAGCGCCTTTCCGGACCCGCGCTTCGCGACGACGCCCGCGGTGCTCGTAACGGGCAACAGCCGCTCCTTGATCTCGGCACAAACCGAGTCATCCGCCGTGTCGGGCGGCCAGATTCTGATCCAAGGCGGCAGCGGCGGCGTCACCATCGTGAGCAGCAACGTCGATGCGAACAACTCGGTGGACGGCAGCAACGCGGGCTCGACCCGGGTGCAGTCGAACATCACGATCAACACCGGGTCGTCCGGCGGACCGGTCTCGCTCGCCGACAGCGTGGTGACGACCGAGACCTCGGGCGTGAATTCGGCGGGCAACATCGTGATCAGCGGTGGTTCGGTGGCCGTGACGGGCGGTGAGCTGTCCGCGGCGTCGACCGCGAACGGCGCGGTGACCCCGGAGCTGTACGCCGCCGACGATGTCGGCAACGCGGGTTCCGTATCGGTGACGGCGACGCAGGCGAGCGGCGCCAACGGCGCGCCGGCCTTGACGGTGAGCGGGGCGCTCATTCAATCGAGCGCGGCGACCGCGGCGGCGCTGGTCGATTCTTCGTCGGGCCTGCCGATACTCGCGTCCGACGGCACGACCTTCGCGATCCCGAACGCGGGCACGGTCACGCTGAGCGCAACCCAGGGCAACATCGGCATCGCGGCGGGCAGCACGCTCACCACAGCGGCGGGCCCGCTCGCGGGCAATGCGGGCGTGGTCACTTTGAGCGCGCAGCACGGCGGGGTTGCGGTCGCAAATTCGACGCTCAACACCGATGCGGCCTCGACGTGGACGGTGGGCAGCAACGGCAATGCGGTGCCCTCGAGTATTGCGACCATCGCGATCGGCGCGGCGAATGGCGCCGTGTCGTTGAACGATGCGCTCCTCACGGCCAACACCAGCGGCACCATCGGTGCCGGCAACATCAACATCGCCAGTGCAACGGTCGGGGTGAGCGGCGGCAGCCTGACCGCGAAGACCAGCGGCACCGGCAGCGCCGGCAACATTGCCATCACGGCGAGTGGAACCGACTCGGGCGCAACGCCGGCGCTGCAGGTGAGCGGCGGTGCTCAGGTTTCCTCGGACGCGAGCAGCGGCTCGAGCCCCGCCACCAACGCGGGCACCGTGACCTTGAACGCCGCCAACGGTACGGTGCAGTTGGGCCTGCCGACCGACACGACGCAGACCAGCCTCAGCTCGTCCGCCGGTGTATCCGCGGGTGCCGCCGGCGCGGTGACAATCCGCGGCGCCGCCATCGATCTCGGCGATGCGCTGGTCGCGACCACGGTCGCAGGATCCACGCCGAGCACGACCCGCGGCACGATCGTGCTCGACGCCAACGGCGGCAGCGGAGCGCTCACGGTCGCCAACAGCACGCTGAATGCAACCACCAGCGGCGCGACTCAGGCCGGCGAGATCGATTTGCTGGGTAACCCGATCGTCATCAGCAACTCGACCATTTCATCGAAAACCACGGGCACGGCGGCGGCGGGCTCGATCTGCGTCGGCAGCGGCACGGCGTGCGTACCCGCGGCCGCGGTGGTCACGAGCGCTCCGCGGTCCGTCATTCATGCCCCCGCCGCATCGCCCGGCAGCATTGCCATCAGCGCAAGCACCTTGAGCACCTCGACCAGCACCTCCGGCAATGCCGGGAATATCGACGTCATCAGCACGGGGGCATTGGCGCTGTCGGCCGCTACCATCGAGTCCCAGTCAACATCCCCGTCGCCGACCAACGCCGGAACGGTCGGCATCATCACTCTCACGGGCGCGCCGGTGAGCATCACGAACCACTCCTTGGTGTCGACTACGTCGGTGGGCAACTTCGTTCCCGGTGAAACGAGCGGCGGGGGCACGGCGCCGCCGGCCACCACACCGGGCACGGCGATCACCATCAACAGCACGGGCGGCGTGCCGTTGCAGATCTCGAACAGCAGCGTGAACGCGAGCGCCGGACTCGCCAACGGCAGCAACATCGCGGTCAATGCCGGCGGCGGTCCGATCGAGCTGCAAGGCTCGACCCTGCTGGCCTCGGCGAACGCCGGCAACGGCGGCAACATCACCATCAACGATGCCGGCAACACGACGCTGCAACAGTCGGGCATTCTGGCGCGCGCCACGGCCGGCAATGGCGGCGCGATCAACATCAAGCTCAACAAGGGGGCGGTGTTCGTCGAGGATGCCGCGAGCCTGGTGAGCGCGACTTCGCAGACCGGCAACAACGGTACGGTGACGATCAGCGGGCCGCAAACCAACTTCCAGTCTTCGCTGTACGTTCCCGAGGTGAGCGCCGCCAAGCCGCCGGAACTTAGCGCCAATGCGTGCCAGCGCGACAGCAGCCACAGCACCTTCGTGCGCGAGGGCCAAGGCGGCGTGGCGCCGGCACCCGACGACTATGTGACCGGGCGTGCCGCCGGCGCGCCCGCCGGTGAGTCCGCGGCCCTACGCGGCGGCCCCACCCCGGCTCTGGCGGCCAATTCGCCGGTGCGGCTGGCGGGATGCAAGTGAGAGCCGGTCTCGTCTTGGCGCTCGGCTGCGCGCTGTGGTCTGGCTTGACGCTCGCCCAGAACGTCGGCAACGGTCCCAACTACCAGACGCCGAGTGCGCCGAACTACAAGCCGCCCACGGTACCGCCGGCACCGACCTACAAGCTGCCGCCGCTGCCGGAGCCGAGCGAGGCGCAACCCGCCACGGGCGGCGCGCAGCTGTTCGTCAAGCGCATCGAGGTGCAAGGCGCCACGGCCATCCGGCCGGCCGCGATCGCGACGCTGACCGCACCTTACTTGAACCGCATGGTGAGCAGCGGCGAGCTGCAGTCGCTGCGCATCGCGCTGACGCATCTGTATGTCGACAAGGGCTACATCAATTCCGGCGTCATCCTGCCCGACCAGCAGGTGAAGGA
>CAYRAC010000507.1:0-3848 GCA_964422045.1 uncultured Steroidobacteraceae bacterium | reverse complement strand
GCAAACCGGCGCGCGCCAGCGCATAGCCGCCCGTGCACAAGGTGCCGAGCGGCACGCGCCGCTCGGCCAGACGTTTCAAGGCCGTCAGCAGCGCCGGCGAAACCGCCTCGCGCACATTGACGCCGCCGCAGACGAACAGAATATCGACCGTTCCTAACTTATCGAGGACGCCGCTCGGCGATAGATCGAGGCCGCTGCTGGCATGAACCGCATTGCCATCCATGCTGACGATCGACCATTCGTAAACTTCGTGGCCGACCAGGCGATTTGCCATGCGCAGCGGCTCGAGCGCATTGGCGACCGCGATCAGGGAATAGTTCGGCAGAGTCAGAAAGGCGTACCTGCACTTGCGCAGGACGGCGGGCGATTCCAAGGTGCCTCCACGGGAAGGATCCGGACCGCGCAATTATGCCATTGCGCGGGGTATCTTGTCTGTTTCCGACAGGCAATTGTCGCATTCCAGACGGTCTAAAGACCCCCTACACCCCGCTTTTGGGTCGTTTTCGGGGTGGCCTGGCGCATTTCCATCAGGGATTGTCGCAATTGGCGTCTTGTTTGGCGGGGCGCTGGTTACACTGCGACACGCATTTGCGTTGGGGAGACCTCACATGAAAAGTCATGCCCGCGTCGTTGTGATTGGCGGCGGTGTGGTGGGCGTCAGCACGCTTTATCACCTGGCTTTGAAGGGCTGGAGCGATGTGGTGTTGTTGGAGCGCGCGGAACTCACCGCGGGATCGACCTGGCACGCGGCGGGATTGTTGCCGCTGTTCAACATGAGCTACACCGTCGGCCAGCTGCACAAATACTCGGTGGATCTTTACAAGCGGCTGCCGGCGGAAACCGGTCAGGACGTGAGTTTCCATGTCACCGGCAATTTACGCCTCGCAACCTGCCGCGATCGGATGGACGAATATCAGAAATACTGCGGCACCGCCAATACCATCGGCGTGCCTTTCCAGGTGATCGGCCCGCAACAAGTGCGCGACCTTTGGCCGTTGGTCGAACTCGGCGATGGCGCCGGCACGCCCAAAATCATCGGCGCTCTGTACCACCCCGACGACGGCCACATCGCGCCGGCGGATCTCACCATGGCGCTGCGCAAAGGCGCGCGCAGCCGCGGTGCAGAAATCAACGAACAGACCGAAGTGACGGCGGTAAAACGCACAGCCTCCGGTGAGTGGCATCTGACCACCAACCGCGGCGACATCGTCGCCGAGCACGTGGTGTGTGCAACGGGAAATTACGCGCGTCAAACCGGGCGCCTGTTCGGCCTCAACGTGCCCTCGATCCCGGTCGAGCACCAGTACATCGTGTACGACGAATCGCCGGAACTCAAAGCCTATCGTCAGGGCGGCGGCCGAGAATTGGCGGTGCTGCGCGAATCGGACCAGTCCTATTATTTGCGCGAAGAGCGCCTCGGTTGGATCTTGGGTCCCTATGAAGCCGGGGCTCCGGCGCGCTTCGCCGACGGCGTACCCGACTGGTTCGGCAAGAGTTTGTTCGAGGGCGACCTGGAGCGATTGCTGCCGCACGTCGAGGCGGCGCAACGGCGCGTACCCTCACTCGCGACCTGCGGCATCAAGGATATCGTGAACGGACCGATCGCCTACACGCCCGACGGCAGCCCGTTGATCGGACCCGCCTGGGGAGCACGCAATCTTTGGCTCAACGAAGGACACAGTTTCGGCATTACCGCCGCCGGAGGATCGGGTTGGCAGCTGGCCGAGTGGATCGTCGAGGGCGAACCCGGCATCGACATGATGGCGGTCGATCCGCGCCGCTACGGCCCCTACACCAGCAAGCGCTACGTGGTGCAGAAGAACGAGGAGACGTACCGCAACGTATTCGTCATCCATTATCCGGATGAGGAACGAGCCGACGCGCGCCCCGCCAAAACTAGCCCGGTGTACGACAAACTGCAGCGCATGGGAGCCGTGTTCGGCCAGCGCTACGGCTGGGAGCGTGCCAACTGGTTCGCGCCGCCGGGAGTACCTGCCAAAGATCACTGGAGCTTTCGCCGCTCGAATTATTTCCAGCATGTGGGCAATGAGGCGCGGCGTCTGCGCGAGCACGTCGGCATCATCGATTTGACGCCTTTCACCAAGCACGAAGTCAGCGGGCCGGGTGCGGAGAGTTGGCTCGATGGCTTGGTGGCCAACAAAGTACCGACCAAGATCGGACGCATCGCGCTGTGCCACGCGTTGACCCGCCGCGGCGGCATCCGCAGCGAATTCACCATTACCAAGATTGCCGACGATCACTTCTATGTCGTGAGCGCCGGCGCCGCCGAGCGCTACGACAGCGACTACCTGCAGCAGATGCTGCCGCAGGACGGCAGCGTCAGTTTGCGCAATATCACGATGAGCCGCGGCGTTTTCGTGCTGGCGGGGCCGCGCTCGCGCGAAGTATTGGCGAAACTGACGGACGCGCCGTTGGACAATGCGGCATTCCCGTGGCTCACGGGGCAAGTGGCCGAGGTCGGCCTCGCCACGGATGTGTATTTGCTGCGCGTCAACTTCGTCGGTGCACTCGGCTGGGAGCTGCATTTTCCGATTGAGTACGCACATCACTTGTTCGATTCGCTATTTGCCGCCGGGGCAGAGTTCAGCATCGGCATGGCCGGCATGCGCGCCATGGAATCGCTGCGGCTCGAAAAATCATACCGCATGTGGGGCAGCGACCTGACTCCGGACTACACACCCTATGAGGCGGGCCTGGAGCGCTTCGTGCGACTCAACAAGGGAGCATTCATCGGCAAGGAGGCGCTCGAACAGCAGCTCAAGGCAGGAGTGCCGCATCGCTTCATCACGTTCGAGGTTCACGGTGTCGCGGATGCCGATCCGCTCGGCAACGAGCCGCTGTTCGATTCGAAAGGCGACATCATCGGCCGCGCCACCGCGGGTTATTACGGACACGCTCTGCGCAAGAGTCTCGGCCTCGGGTACGTCAAGCCGGATTTCGCCAAGGTGGGCGGCAGCATCGAGATTGAAATCCTGGGCGAACGCAAGCAGGCAACGGTGCTCGTCGATTCGCCGTATGATCCCGAGAACAAGGATCTACGAGCCTAGGGCAGCTATGAGCAGGCAAGCATTCTCGGCCCTGTCGCTGATTTGGCGCGGACTATCCGGGCATCGCGGCTGGCAGAACCAGTGGCGCAAGCCGCAGCCCAAAGCCGCCTATGATGCCGTGATCGTCGGCGGCGGCGGCCATGGTCTCGGCGCCGCGTACTACCTCGCCAAAGAGCACGGACTGCGCAATATCGCGGTCTTGGAGAAAGGTTGGATCGGCGGCGGCAACACCGGGCGCAACACCACGATCATCCGCTCCAATTACTTGTTCAACGAGAGCGCGGCGCTCTACGACCACTCCCTCAAGCTGTGGGAAAATCTCTCGCAGGTGCTCAACTACAACGTGATGTTCTCGCCGCGCGGCGTCATGATGCTCGCGCATACCGTGCACGACATTCAGGTATTCAAGCGCCATGTGCACGCGAATCGCTGCAACGGAGTCGACAACGAGTGGCTGGAGCCCGCGCAAGCCAAGGAGTTTTGCCCGCCGCTCAACATTGCCGACAACATCCGCTATCCGGTGTTGGGAGCGGCGCTGCAACGGCGCGGCGGGACCGCTCGGCACGACGCGGTTGCCTGGGGCTACGCACGGGCGGCCGACGCGCTCGGCGTCGACATTATCGAGAATTGCGAGGTGACGGGTATCCGGCGCGGCGGCGGCGGCGGCGTGGAGGCACTCGAAACCACCCGCGGCGTGATTGGCGCGCGCAATGTCGGCGTGTCGGCCGCCGGACACACCATCGTCATCATGCGCATGGCGGGTGTCCACGTGCCGCTCGA
>CAYRAC010000506.1:0-3848 GCA_964422045.1 uncultured Steroidobacteraceae bacterium | reverse complement strand
TCCTGACGGTGCGGCTGGCGGCATCGCCGGTGGCATCGGCAAGGGATCGCCATTCTGGTCGTACTATCTGCACGTACACGACGTCATGTACGAGGCGTGGGATCAGCCGGGGCAGTCGGCAGAAATCGACAAGAAGCAAACACTCCCAAACTGAAGATCAATTGCCAGAGCCCCGGCAGCATCCAACAGTCTTGCGGGGCTACTTGCATCAGAACCGCTGTCAGCAAGAATCCGACCATGACGGCGGGTAGGAACTGCGCGACCGCGGATTGAACCATTTCCCGCGCGAAACCCATGTGCTCGCGCCGGGCGCGCCGCAAGGTTTCGATGCCGGTCAGCAGCGCCGAAACAGCAGCGGTACCGGCCCACACCGCCACCCAGGCCGTCAGGTCCGGCTTCTCCCAGCGCGTCTGCACGGCGGCCACTGCGAGCGCGATGAACCCGCTCACGGCGATTGACGCCGGACCGTAGCCGCGAAACTCCGTGCCGCTCGCAACCTGGGTGCGAATGGAGTGGATCTGTGACAGTGCTTCTTGCAGTTCTTTCATACAATACACCCATTACTTTGCATTACAAAGTCAAAACGACCGCAGTGCGTACACAGGAAATACCTGAAAGGCTCATCTTGGTCAACCGACGCCTCTGTCGGCCGGGTTGGCGGCCGGATTCAGCGAAACGGGCGACTCAAATACGCGGACCCCGAGAGTCCAAAGCGCCATGGTTGATCGATCGCCTTCGTGATACCGATTCGCGGTCCGCGGATGACGCGGACCCGCGATCCCGTCGCTCTCAAGCTGAAGGGCCGTCGGTCGAGACGCTTGCCGTTCAGCTCGTGAGTAATGCCTAAAGCCTCACCGAGACGGCCCGGCCCCGAACACAACAGATGCAGATCTTCTTGCCGGCGTCGTTCCATCATTCGCGCAACACCGTGCGTCGGCTGCAGCGCGCGAATCAGCACGCCTGCACCGTGTCCCGCTTCCCGGCACACGAAGTTGAGACACCAGTGGATGCCGTACGACAGGTATACATACGCGCGCCCGGGAGGGCCGAACATCACTTGATTGCGCGGCGTCGGGCCCGGGAAGGTATGTGAGGCGGGATCTTCCCGGTCATAAGCCTCGGTCTCAACGATGACGCCGCCTACACCATCGACCAGCAGCTGCATGCCGATCAAGCGGCGGGCGACGTAGGCGGAGCTCTGCGAGAAATCGATGTGTCTCAATCGTGAAGTGCCTGATGCACCTGCTGCACGCACGCGGAACCCTCGCCCACGGCGGCCGCCACGCGTTTGACGCTGCCGCAACGTACATCGCCGACCGCAAATATTCCGGGCCAATTCGTCTCGAAAGGTTGCCGCGGGCGCGCAGCAGTCCAACGCGCGGCATCTTCGGCAGGCAGATCGGGGCCGGTGAGCACGAACCCCTTGTCGTTGAGCGCAATGCAGCCGCGCAGCCAGCGCGTGCTCGGCACGGCCCCGGTCATCAGGAACACATGGCCAATCGTGTGCGTCTCGAGTGTTTCATCCGGAGCCGCCTTCCAAACCACGCGTTCCAGTTGCGCATCGCCCTCGAGCGCTGTGATTTCGGTCTTCGTATGCAAAGTGATGTTGGGAGTCTCGTCGATGCGCCGGATGAGATAGTTGGACATGCTATCCGCAAGTCCAATGGCGCGAACCAAGAGATGCACGTGGCGGCATTTCCCCGCCAGGTAGACTGCTGCTTGTCCTGCCGAATTGCCGCCGCCGACTACCACCACATCCTTGGTCTCGCAGCGCCTAACCTCGGTCGCAGTCGCGGCGTAATAAATACCCGTACCAAGAAAGCGCGCCGCATTTTCGATCGTGAGCTGGCGGTATTCCGCGCCGGTCGCGATGATGACCGCGCGCGCGGGTACTTTGGTGCCGGCACCGAGCTCGATGGAGTACGGCCGCTCGCGGCAATTGAGCTTGAGCGCCGAGTAGGCGGTGCGGATTTCGGCACCGAATTTCTGTGCCTGCACGCGCGCGCGGGCCGCGAGCGCGAGCCCGGAAATACCGGTCGGAAATCCCAGGTAATTCTCTATTTTGGAACTCGAACCTGCCTGCCCTCCGGGCGTCCCGGTTTCGAGCACCAACACGTCGAGCCCTTCGCTAGCGCCGTAAACGGCAGCGGCCAGCCCGGCAGGTCCGGCGCCGACGATGATGACGTCTCGCACACGGACATCGTCGATCACCTGGTTCATCCCCAAACAAGCCGCGAGTTCCTCGTTGCTGGGATTCTTGAGCACGACTTCGCCGCGGCACAGCACCACCGGAACTTCCTCGGGCTTGACATGAAAACGTTCCAACAGCCCTTGTACGGACTGATCCGTGTTCACATCGAGGCTCACGTACGGAAACGAATTCCGCGTCAGAAACTGCTGTATACGCAGCGTGCCTGCCGAATGACTCGAGCCCAGCAAAATCACGTCACCGGCCTGCGATTGCAGCAAGCCGACGCGCCTCAAAATGAACGCACGCATGAACAGTTCGCTCAACTCGGCATCGGTTTGAACGATGGTCCGCAGATGCTCGCCGCTGATCGCCAGTACTTCGCCGTCGTCCCGGACGCGTGCCCGCACCAAGCTACCGTTACCCTGCAGCGTGCTCATCTCACCGGTGAAGCTGCCCGCCGCATGCACGAAAACCAAGGCCTCACCGTCCATCCCCGTTTGCACCACTTCGATGCTGCCGGCGAGCACGACGAACAGCGGGCTGCCGCGGTCCCCGGGTTGGGTCAGTACCTGTCCCCCGTCGACGCGCATGCGAGTACCGTGCGATTCGAGCCGCGCGATCTGTGCGGCGCTCAGCTGCGGAAACATCTGCGCTTTGCGCCCGACGAAGGCCTCAGACTCTGCCAAACCGCGATTGCCGGCTTCCACGCTCATGCCGAGACTTCGATCTCGTCTATGAAACACCAGCTCCACGATTCTCCGGGTTCGAACGAGGTAATGACGGGGTGTTTCGCGTGCATGAAATGCTTGCGCGCGTGCCGATTCTTCGAATCGTCACAACACCCCACATGCCCGCAGGTTCGGCACAGGCGCAAATGAACCCACGTGTCGCCCATGGCAAGACACTCTTGACAACCGGCGCCGCTGGGCGTCACGGCTTTCACCTGATTCATATGCGTGCATTGTTGCCTATTTCTTGTCATGTTGACTCCGGTAAAATACCGAATTGCCGCATCGCGGATCATAGCGACTGCCACCGCTTGGTGCGCGGGAGCGAACTTCGCCGGCCGAAGGCGTTCTAAGTCGACACTAAATCCGTACCAGAGGCGTCAAAGTTGCCATGTTTTCGCGAAAATACGCGCTAGTTCCCGCCATTTTACTCGCGGCGGCCGTGAACGCCGGTCCTGCGCCATTCGACCTTGCCGGACCCACCCTGGATGTCACGATAACGCGAGGCGCGAAGACCTTGTCGGCATCCGCAGTGCCGAATCTCATCGCCGGCGATCGCGTCTGGATCAAAGCCGATCTGCCGGCCACCCAATCCGCCCATTATCTGATGGTGACCGCGTTCTTGAGCGGCTCCACCAATCCCCCGCCGGAGAGCTGGTTTTCGCCGTGCAAGACGTGGAAAGACAAGTGCGGACATGATGGCTTGTCGGTCACCGTGCCGGACGGTGCGCAACAAGTATTGGTATTTCTGGCCCCCGAAACCGGCGGTGATTTCAAAACCCTGGTGAACGCGGTACGGGGCCGCCCGGGGGCGTTCGTACGCACCTCGCAGGACCTTAATCAAGCCGCATTGGATCGTTCGCGTCTGGAACGCTATCTGGCAGCGATCCGTGCGCTCAACGATGCGGATCCGGCGCGCCTCGCCGAAG
>CAYRAC010000505.1:3229-3857 GCA_964422045.1 uncultured Steroidobacteraceae bacterium | reverse complement strand
TTTTCACCTCAATGTCATTGGCGATTGCCCGAACACCGGCCACCCTCTTCGTAACCTGCTCCGCCGTCCAACGGTCGGAGAAATGCGGCACTGTTCCCTGCAGGCTCACGACACCGTTGTCCACCTTGATGAGAATGCCCTTTTCATCGACACTCGGGTCCCAACGCAGCTCGTTTTCTACATCAACACGAATTTTTGCATCGGTCTTCATTGTTGCTCCTCAATCATTCAATTAATTTAATTGAATTTCGACGTCGATCATTATCGACGGATCATTGGTTTGGTATCAGTAGATCCCGAAGGCAAACACGGCTTCTGGAAATGCGCCCTGACTAAGGACAATCGCGTATAGGCAATATCGCCTTGAACGACCAGACTTCAATTGAGGTCTGTTCAACAAGAAAGCGGTCATGAAACGGTTTGCGCGACGTTGGGCTAGTCTGTGTCTTCTGGCCTCAGTCGCCGCCGGACTGGCCAATTGTGAGTCGACTCCGGCCCTTCCAGCATCGGCGGCCGGCGCACAAGCGCGCGGCAAGGCGATCTATCAACGCGAGTGTGTTGCGTGTCATGCTCAACATGGTACCGGCGATGGGTTTACGGGCGTACCGGCGCTCGCCGGACAGCGATT
>CAYRAC010000505.1:0-3219 GCA_964422045.1 uncultured Steroidobacteraceae bacterium | reverse complement strand
CTACGCGAACAAATTGGTAATTTCGCCACCGATGAGCGCCACAGCCCGCACATGCGATGGGCATTCAATCGCGCGTCCGCGAATCCGCTTCAGTCCGCAGAAGATTTGGCGGGCTATTTGTCCCATCTTCCCGCACAGCGTTTCGCTTCAGGCGATCCTCGTTTTCATGCCGAAGGAGAGACGGATTACGCGGCGCTATGCGCGGCCTGCCACGCCGAGGATGCTCGGGGCAACTCTGCGGGGACCATTCCCTCTCTTCGGGCTCAGCACGACAGCTATCTCGTCAATAGACTAAGAGGATTCTCGACCTCGAGTCCGCCGATTAGCGTCGCCGCGCACGAAATGGACGATCACACCATCGTTGCCGTTGCCGCCTATCTTTCCTCCCTGCGTGGTGTGGATATCGAGTCGGCCCAACCGTCGCTGAAGTAATCGGACCTTATAATGAACAGCATTTCGACCATTCTCGTGATTATTGATCCCTACGCATCCGACCAGCCTTGCCTCGGCAAGGCAATGCAACTCGCCCGTGCATACGATGCGAGTGTCGAGTTACTGCTGTGCGACACGCCCGCGAGTTACGCGGAGCGATTGCTGAAAAACACGGCTTTGAATGCGAAGACTATCAGCGATACATTGCATGAGTGGCTCGACAGCCTGGCGCAGACTCTGCGGGCCGGCGGTCTCGAGGTGTCCACTTCAGCGTCTCGCGCCGACACCCTGCATCGGGGGATTCTCGAGTGGCTCGAGAACAGCCCCGCTGATCTGGTGATAAAGGACACCCATCATCACTCCCTGGCTCGGCGAACTTTCTTAAGCAACACGGACTGGCACTTGATTCGTGATTGTCGACGAGCGTTGCTACTGACGAAAACCACTCGATGGCGGAAACCGATCGGCATCGGTGCGGCGGTTGATCCCATTCATCCGCAAGATCCGACGGCCCTCCACGATCGAGCGATCATGGAGGCCGCGACCGGGCTGGCGGCCACGCTGCAATCGAGCGTGCAGGTTTTCCACGTCTATTATCCCGCGATGCTGTCGGTCGCAGCCGATGCTCGTGCACCACTCCCGTTACCCGTCACGAATGAGGCTTTCGAGGCCGAGCGGTCGCTGCACGTGAACGCCGTGAGCACACTGCTCAGCGACTTTGGCGTTCCCGAGGCATGTCGCCACATTTCCACGGGCGTCCCGGGCGAGTTCCTGCCCCGGATGGTGGAACAATGTCAGATCGACATCCTGGTCATGGGTGCGCTCTCCCGAAGTCATGTGAAGCAACGTCTCATCGGCAGTATCGCCGAACGGCTCTTGGAACACTTACCCTGCGACCTGCTCGTGGTGAAACCGACAGACTGGGGCGAAAGTCTGCCGTTCTAAGACAGGTGCTCATGGCGGTATCAGCACGGCGGCACCATCGAATCGTCCGGCTCGAAGGTCGCCGAGGGCCTCGTTGGCGCGCTGCAGGGGATACGGAGTCGTGTGGGTGGTGATATGCCAGTGGGGTACGGAGCCTAGAAAATCGATTCCATCCTGGCGCGTGAGGTTGGCGACGGACACAATTTCGCGTTCTTGCCATAGCAGGTCATAGGAAAAGCTGGGTATTGCGCTCATGTGAATGCCCGCGCAGACGACGCGGCCGCCCTTGCGCACAGCGAGCAAGGCTTGCGGAACCAAAGCGCCGTCGGGAGCGAAGATAATCGCCGCATCGAGTGCGCGCGGCGGCAATTCGGTGGAATCACCTGCCCAGGTAGCGCCCAAGGATCGCGCAAACGCCTGACTCGAAGCATCTCCGGGCCGAGTCAACGCATAGATCGTACGCCCCTGCCATCGAGCGACTTGGGCCACCAAGTGGGCCGCGGCTCCGAAGCCATACAAGCCGACGTGCTGCGCGCTTCCCGCACGGACCAAGGCCCTCCAGCCGATCAATCCGGCGCACAACAGCGGCGCGAGCGCCGCATCGGAATATCCCTCAGGCAGCGGGAAAGCATATCGCGCATTCGCAATCACCGAGGTTGCGAATCCACCATCACGCGTGTACCCCGTGAACTGTGGATCATCGCAGAGATTTTCATGTCCGTGGATGCAGTAGCTGCACACCCCGCAGGTATGCGCGAGCCACGGAATACCTACGCGATCGCCGATCTTGAGCCCTGAGTCCACCTGCTCGCCCAGGGCGTCAATTCGGCCGACGACTTCATGGCCAGGTACCAAGGGCAGCTTGGGATGTGCAAGTTCACCGTCGATCACATGCAAATCCGTGCGGCAAACCCCGCAGGCGCTCACCTTCACCCGAATCTCATCCGGTCCCGGACGTCGATCGGGCAGTTCCATCCATTCAAGAGGTGTTCGGGGTGACGTCAGTACCATCGCGCGCATATGGGAATTGCCTCAATTGAACCTACGTCGTCACGGCATCCGGTTATAGGCCTGCCTTATAGCTATTGTCGAGCGCGTATCGCAAGCGTCGCCATAGGCACTTTCACCCAATCGACTGCGGCCCGCCGCATGCTTGGCAATCCATTCGCCGGGTTTGGCTTCACGGGGAGGGCCACGGGCCTTGACGATCCATGACCGACACGTCCCGTGCGACCAATGCCGCTCAAGCGGCCAGCAACTCCCGCAGTAAAGTCAACAGCTCTTCTGCACGGATTGGCTTGCTCGTAATTCGCAAGTGGGGGTCGCAGGGTAGGTGTTTGATCGCGGAGGACGTGTCTCCGGTTGTGAGGACCGACGGCAGTGCACTCCCCAACTCATCGCGCAGCGCCGCGATGACCTGAGACCCGGTTTCGCCGTCATTCAAATGATAGTCACTCACCAGCAGATCGACACCATTGCCAGCGCGAACATGATCCAATGCCGCTGCCAGTGAGGCGACTGCGGTAACGTGATAACCATCCAACTCGAGCAGTAAACTGGTCGCGTTACGCACGGATGCATTGTCCTCCACCAACAATACGCGGGCATCTCCGTTGTGCTCGGGGCGAGAGATGGATGATTGCGTGAATTCTGGATGCACCGGCGCGGCTTGACCCTCGCTCGCGGGTAGCATCAGCGAGAAGGTCGTTCCCTTGCCCACCTCGGAGCGCACGCGGAGCTGGAGTGTAAGCAGCTTCACCAAGTGACGCACGATGGAGAGCCCCAGCCCGTAGCCATCGCGCGAACTGTTGGAGGCAACGCCAACCTGATAAAACTCATCGTAGATGAAGGGCAACTGATCCG
>CAYRAC010000504.1:0-3858 GCA_964422045.1 uncultured Steroidobacteraceae bacterium | reverse complement strand
GCGCTGCGCGCCATTGCGAGTTCCAAATGAGCCGCAGCAGAGCCCGGCTGCTCCCGCGCGAGCGGCTCGAGCACTTCGAGTGCGAGTTGCGTCTGACCTGCCAGCCGGTGCGAGGCACCGAGAATCAAGCGCGCGCGCGGATGTCCCGGCACGGCTTTGAGAATCTCGCCGGCCTGTTCGGCGGCAAGTGCGACATCCCTATCGAGTAAGCGCGCCGCGTGAGCGAGCGCAACATCCACTGTTCCAACGGGCTCTGAATTGCTGGTCAATTGTCCATCCAATTCCATCCCCGCATTTTGGTGTCTAACCTTATATGAATCTGCGGCGCCTATTTTGTCAAATCTACAACAGCCGCAGTTGCGCTCGGGCGGCGCAGGGTTTTCGCTGGACGGCATCGGCCGAACGCTGCGCGTCGCATTTGGAAAGCGGCTTAAATCTCTGAAATTGCTATCTTTATAGTGGTGCGACAGCGAGGCACGCAGCGCTCCCGGGTGCCGCGGCCTCGTCCAAGCGCGGCGACCGTTGCGAACAGTCACGGACTTCTCGCCACACCGTCCTGGGGGTGGCGAGGGGTTTTGGACCCGGGTCCACACCGCTTCAGCCCCAGAGAATGCTCGACGGTAAGCTCATGAGACCCCGGTCGTATTCGATCCCGTGTTCGCGGTCTTGGGCGTGCAGCAGCGGGCCGTCCAAGTCGACGAACTGCGCCGTTTGTCCCACCAACATCCCGGGCGCCATCGCCAACGACGTGCCGGCCATGCATCCCACCATGACGCCGAGTCCGAGCGAGGCCGTGTCGCGCGCCAGTGCGAGCGCCTCGGTCAGGCCCCCGGTCTTGTCGAGCTTGATATTCACGACGTCGTACAACGCGCGAACCGCCGGCAGCCCCGCCCGATCGGCGACCGACTCGTCGGCCGCCAGGCGCACGGCTCCGGTATAGCCGCGCAGCGTCTCGTCTTCGCCGCGCGGCACCGGTTGTTCGATCAGCACCACGCCGAGCGCCTGGAGCGCAGGCGCCACTCGATTCAGCAGGTCGCACGACCAGGCTTGATTGGGATCGACGATGATTCCGGCGGCGGGACAGATGTCATGCACGATGCGCGGCGCATCGAGCGGATGGTCGGCATCGACCTTCACTTTGATCAACGGCCACGATGAATAGCGATGCGCGCCGGCGGCGACCTCATCATCCGTGTCGATTCCCAACGTAACACAGGTGATAAGGCGCCGTGGATTAGGGATGCGCGCCAGATGCCAGGCGGTGGTACGGCGGCGCTTGGCGCTCAAATCCCACAGCGCACAATCGACGGCGTTGCGGGCTCCGCCGGCCGGCAATAGCGTCGGCAGAATCGACGCGTCGAGCGCGAGCCGATCACCGTTCTCAATCGCCGGTCGGATCGCCTCGATCTGCGCGGCGAGCAGCGGCACGGTTTCGCCGTCGTAATCGACGCCGGCGGCTTCGCCGCGGCCGACGTTGCCGTCGGCGTCGCTAAGCGTTACGACGACCACTTCGAGCGCGGCTTCGGCACCGCGGGATACCCGAAACGGAGTCTTATACGGCCACGACTCGCTCGCAATTTCTAAGTGCACTGCCGCGCAGCCGCCAGAAATTCCTCCACCTGTGCACGCGGCGTCGCATACGAAGTTACCAAGCGGATCGCCACGCCGCTTGAGACCCCACCGAGCGGCCAACGGTAGAAACCAAATCCCTGCCGCTCCAATCCGCTCACGGTCGCTTCGGGCAAGGCGACGAATACCTCATTGGCGTTCACTGCTTGCAACAGGCGTGCGCCGGGTATTGCTTGCAGGCCCTGCGCCAGAGCTGCGGCCATGGCGTTGGCATGGCGGCCGTTGTGGAGCCACAAACCGTTTTCGAAATGCGCAAGCAGCTGCGCGCTCACGAATCGCAGCTTCGACCACAGATGGCCGGCCCGCTTGCGCCGGCGCTCAAAGTCGCGGGCGCGCTCGCGATCGAAAAACACCACCGCCTCGGCGCACAGCGCACCGTTCTTGGTGGCGCCGAAGGACAGGACATCGACGCCGCTTTTCCAGGTGGCTTCGGCCGGCGTGCAACCCAGATGCACGAGCGCATTGGCGAAGCGGGCACCGTCCATGTGTACCGGCAATCCGTGCCGCTTCGCCACCGCAGCGAGCGCGGCTATTTCGCTCAGCGCGTATACGGTGCCCCATTCGGTGGCCTGGCTCAGGCTGATCGCGCCGGGTTTGACGTGGTGCACGCCCATGTCCTCGGCGAAGGCGATTGCGCCGGCCACTTGCTCGGGCGTAATTTTACCGTCGGCAGCCGGAAGTCCGATCATTTTGGCGCCGCCGGTAAAGAATTCCGGCGCGCCGCATTCGTCCGTCACGATGTGCGCGGCCTCGTGGCAGTACACGGCAGCGTATGGAGGCACGATCTGCGAAAGAGCCAACGCGTTCGCGGCGGTTCCGGTCGTGACCGGGAAGATTGCCACCTCGGTGCCGAATATGCCGCTCGCCACACATTGCAGGTTGAGCGTCAGATCATCGCCGCCGTAGGCGCTCGCCGGGCCCGCATTGGCCGCTTTGATCGCCGCCAAGATGGCGTCGCAAACCGGCGCCACGTTATCGCTCTTGAAGTTTCCGCTCAACAGACCCCCTCGCTGAAAAGCCGATTGTAAGCGCATTGCGCGCCGCGCTTGAATATTAAGACCAGCACCGTGCGTCGAACTCGAAGGTTTCGCCCTCGCGCTGCCAGATCACTGCGGTGCGCCGCACCGTCAGAAACCAGGTGTGTTGTTCCAAGGGCTTGCGCGGCTTGAAGCACGCAGGCGTCAGCACCGCGACCGCCGCTCCATGCTCGGGATCGCGGACCGACTCGTAACGAATCGCATCGACATTCGCCTGCCGCGCTACCCGCGCAAACGCCTGCGAAGGCCCGTAGTTGTCGCGGTGCGTCCAATCGGCGCGCGATCGTTTGAAAGGAGCCTGCGTCAGATCGGCCATACGGGCGTCGATGCCGGCGCGAAACACTGTCTGCGGCGACGGCCCGATGGATTGCAGTGCGTCGCTGTCGATCAAGAACCGCCAGCGCCAGAATCCCAACTCGGCGCAGGCAGTGCGCTGCGCTTCGGCGCCGTACCAGATCCCCGAATCGGCGCTCGCGCGAAACCGCGAACCGATGGGTGAGGTGTAGCGGAATGGGGTCGACAGCAGGTAATGCAGGTCGCGCGCTGCCGGCAACGCCGGCGGTTTGCTCTGCTCCAGCAATCGCTCGAGCGTCAGTTGCTCCGCGACGCTCGCCACCAGGCGCAGCGTCGAGGCAATGTGCTGGGCTTCGACGGCGCGCCACAGGCGGCGCCGCGCCCGCCGCGCCTCAGATCCGACCGCGCGCTGCGTCCAAATATTGGACGACACGGACCAAGCCCTCGGTGCTGCGAATCAATTCGATCGGCCGGCCGAGCAGCGCCAGATTTTGCCCATTGAGCCAACTGCGAGCTGCCGCGTCGTTGGAGCCGATCACGGCGTCGAGCGAACGGAACAGCCGCACGAACAAGGCGCCGAGTTCCCATTCCTTCTTCCGAGTGTCCAACGTGTAGATTCCATTCGCCATGCGCGACACGGTCGATGGGCTCAAACCGAGAATCTGCGCCAAGTGGGCCTGGGTAATTTCCAGCAAACCGCAGGCACGCAGCACCGCGCCGGTGAGTACGCGGCGGGGTTCGGGATTATTGTTGATCGAGGCGCGCGACATATAATCCATAGAAATATTTGCTTCATTTGCATTCTAATGAAATAAAGCAAACCGGACAAATGATCCGCAAGATGCGCCTTGCGGCCGCGGCTGCGCTGTACTCACGCCCGAGTCGAACCCCCCAAGGT
>CAYRAC010000503.1:0-3862 GCA_964422045.1 uncultured Steroidobacteraceae bacterium | reverse complement strand
CCAGTGTAACGTTAACCATCCGCTCTGGCGACCCCACACACGGTGCGGAAATGCCCGTAAACTTACGCTACCGGTCGCACCCCCGAGGAGTCCAGACATGTCGACGAACAGAGCTGACATTGAACGTTTGCAAACATCGTTGGGCAATTCCTTGCACGAGCACTGGCGGCTCTTTCTCACTGAAGGAATCGTTCTTCTGATTCTTGGCATCTTGGCCATTGTCGTGCCACCCGTCGCGACGATTGCGGTAGAGGTGCTGGTGGGCTGGCTGCTGCTCATGAGCGGCATCGTTGGCCTGATCGCAACCCTGCGGATGCGCCAGGCTCCTGGTTTTCTGTGGTCCATGCTGTCGGCCGTACTCGGCATCGTGGCTGGAATCGTGCTGCTGAGATGGCCGCTGTCCGGTGCGGTCTCGCTCACCTTGATCCTGACGGTGTTTTTGGTCATCGAGGGCATCACCTCGATTTTCTACGCGCTTGAGCACAAGCGCGAACTTTCCGGGCGATGGAGCCTCATGTTGTTCAGCGGCATCGTCGACTTGGGCTTGGCTGGGCTCATATTCGCAGGCTTTCCTGGCACCGCGGCTTGGGCAATCGGCCTGTTGATCGGCGTGAATCTGGTTTTCGGAGGCTCCGCGCTCATTGCGATGGCGTTGCACGCGCGCGATGCCGTCCCGGCGGCCAATGCTTGATCGCTAGGCTTGCGCCAGGGATTTGTCCACATGGGCGATCCGTGTCGCAATGAATCTGCGCTCCGGCTCGAGTGTCGCAAAGCCCATTGCCGCAGCGTACGCTTCGCGCGACTCGCGCAGCCGGCCGAGCTGCTGCAAGAATCGGCCTCGCGCGGCATGCAGCAAGTGGTACTCGCTCACTTGTCCGCGTGCCGCCAGCGAGTCGACCAGATCCAGCGCCCGCGCCGCACCGTCCACCATTGACACTGCCACTGCGTGGTTCAATTCGATCACCGGACTCGGCTGCATCCGCAGCAACACTTCGTACAGCCCAACTATCTGCGGCCAGTCGGTGTCTTCTTTCTCTCGTGACTGTACGTGCAACGCCGCAATCGCGGCTTGAACCGCGTACGCGCTCAGTTGGCCGCGGATGCTAAACGCGCGCTCGATCAATGCGAGCCCCTCGGCTATTCTTGACTGGTCCCAAAGCGAACGGTCTTGATCCTCGAGCAGAATCAAATCGCCCGTGTCGGACACTCGTGCCCGGCGCCGTGCATCGTGCAACAGCATCAGCGCCAGCAAGCCCAGCACCGCCTGGTTTGCCGGAAGTAGTTCGTCGAGCAGCCGGCCCAAGCGAATCGCTTCCGCGCAGAGCTCCGCATCGACCAATCGGGAACCCGCGGTCGCCGCGTAGCCTTCGGTGAATACCCCATAGACCACCGCCAGCACGCCGTGAATGCGCTCGTTAAAGACCGGCGGCTCGGGAGTTTCATAGGGAATTCCGGCATCGCGAATTTTTTTCTTCGCGCGCACCAGACGCTGCGCCATGGTTTCCTCGCTCACCAGAAAGGCACGTGCGACTGCTTGGGTGCTGAGTCCGCACACTTCTCTCAGCGTCAGCGCTATGTGCGCCTCGCCGCTGAGCGCAGGATGGCAGCACGTGAAAATCAGGCGCAAGCGATCATCGCCAAACGAGTCCTCGTCCGCCTCGATGGCCGCCGCACAGGCCTCCTGTGCCTCGGCGCTCGCGATCTCCTCGAGTACCTTGGTGCGGAAAACCATGTCGCGGCGAATGCGGTCGATCGCCTTGTTGCGGCCGGTTCGAATCAACCACGCGCACGGATTGTTGGGGACGCCGGCCTTCGCCCACTGTTCGAGCGCGGCAGTGAACGCTTCCTGGCGCGCCTCCTCGGCCAGGTCGAAATCGCCGAGCAGGCGGATCAATGTTGCGAGAACACGACCCGCCTCCCGGCGGAAAATCTCCTCAACACCCATGCGTGATCAATCGTGCTGTCTCTCAGGTGTTCGGCGGCCACACCGGCCGCACCTCGATACTGCCATTTTTCGCGCCTGGGATTCGCGCCGCTATCGCAATAGCTGCGTCGACGTTTTTTGCCTCGATGAGGTAGTAGCCGCCCAATTGCTCGCGGGTCTCGGCAAACGGGCCGTCGGTCGTCGACACCTTTCCACTGCGCACTCGCACCGTGGACGCCGCCGACGTCGGCTTGAGCCGGTCACCTGCTTTGAACTGGCCGCCTTGGATGATCGATTTGGTAAATTCCATATATTCCGCGGTCATCGTCTCCCGAGCCCCGGGGTCCATGGCCGCTGTTTCGGTTTCGTTGGCATAGATAAGCAATAGATACTGCATTTCACTTCTCCGTTGTCGGCGTGATTCGCCGTTGAGTAGTCGAACGGCGGGCGCTCATTTCGACATCAAGCTGCAAGCGGGTTGAGCAACAATATTCGCAGTCCCCAGTTCGCAACCCTTGGAGCGTACTGCCAGATCTGCACATAGGCGTAGCGTTGCCGGCGCGCGCCGTTGAAGATGCCCACCGAATACCCGAGGGTAGAGTCGGTCGAGCGGCCCCGCGCCGCTTCTTGCCAGTCGCCGAGAATCGGGTGTTCGGTCAAGCGTTGGTTGGCCGCCGCAAGTCCCATCGGCAGCGAACCGTCGGTGTAAAGAAGAAACTCGGTGGTGCGGGCGTAGGTCCGTAAGCCCGCTGCGATTCCGTCTTGCCCCACGGTTCGCTGAAAATCGAGCATGGCCCCGCCCGCCGCATCCTCCGCGATGAGGCTCGCCGACGGCGCGTCTCGAGCAACGGCGACCGCCTGCGCCGGCTCCAATTTCGGTTCGGCGGCGAGAGGCGCGTCATGCGAAACGCCGCCGTCGAATTCGACTCGCCACTGGCACGCCGCATCGCGTTTCCAAATACTCAAGAAATGTCCGTGGCTCGCCTCACCGGCGGCGACCGTGTAAACCCACGGGCCGCTCGTGAAACCGAGATCGTCGCTGTCCGCCAAAGCAGCCAGCGCCGGATACCATGCGAGTGCGCCCGGGTGCTCCGCTTGGCTTCGATAGAACGCCCTCCCCGATGTGGGCATGGGCTCCAACACCAGCGAATCTTCGGCTAGGTACTCCAGAAACGCCGCTCGCAGCGAGTTGCCCGCGGCTCGGCCGAAGGCATACTCGGCCTCGAGCAGGCCCTTGAGGGCGTCGGTGCCTATCGCGCATAAAGCCATGCAAAACCCTCCCCCTGGGGCGTCGAACAGTCGCCCATCATCGCCTAGTTGCGGCGCCCAATTATTGCAAGGCGCGGCCATGGCTTATTTACCTTATTATAATCAATAAGTTACCGCAACATAGTTGAGCGCTGGCGGCTCTTCGTGCTTGGCCGTAAGATCGGTGTCGCTCCGCTAACTCACTGACAAAGAGGATTCCCGATGAAGGCTTGGATACCGCTTACGCTGGTTCTCGCACTTGGCACAGCCGCAACTGCACAAGCAACTTGCTCTTATCCCCGCGCCCCCGACGCGCCGCCCGACGGGAATACCGCCACCAAGGACCAAATGATCGCCGCGAAGCATGACTTCGATCGCTACAACGGCGAGATGAACGCGTACCTCGACTGCCTCAAGCTCGAAATGGACGCGGCGACGCCCAAGGATCCATCGAAGCTCAGTCCGGATGAGAAGAAAAAGGCCGACGATCAGCAAAAGATTCTAGTGCAGAAGAATAACGCCGCCGTCGATGAGCTACAGGCGGTGGTTGGACATTTCAACGAGCAGCTGAAGATTTTCAAAGCTAAGCAGCAGAAGTCGTGATTTTTGGTGCGGCGGAGCAAATCCGCCGCAACTTTCAACTATGCAGGCTGGAGCGCTCTTTACCCCGCGTCTGGCCGAAGAGGCCAT
>CAYRAC010000502.1:0-3863 GCA_964422045.1 uncultured Steroidobacteraceae bacterium | reverse complement strand
GTCGACGGCGGGGTGAAAGTAGACGTGGCCGGTTTTGAGGCGGTGTTGTACGGATATACCGGCAAGGGCGTCGGGACGACCGGTCTGTATCTGGATGCGGTTTCTCCCGGTGGCGATACACGCAAATCCGACGGTGGGTATGTGCAGGCCACGTACAAAATAAACAAGGTCAAACTCGGTTTGAGCTACGGCATATCGGACCTGAAACTCGCCGGCGATGAAGTATCCACGGGCAATGCTTTGCTGAAGCGCAATGCATCGGGTGTGGCTGGCGTGTACTACAGCCTGACGAAGAGCGTGACGCTGGTCGGCGAGTACATCAATACCAAGTCGACCGCACAGGGCGGTAACGAGGCCAAGGAGAACGATTTCGCGCTCGGAGGCATTCTGTTCTTTTGATTTAGGTGGGCGATGTAGTCACGGTGGTTCGAGTCGGCGACGCAGCGAATGCGTCGCCGATTTTCGAGCGGGTTGTGTCACACTAAGGGCATGAACCGCCTAGCCCGCTACGCCGCGCCCAGCCTGGCCGCGACGTTATTCGCCGCAGGACCCTGCCATGCGATCGGCGAAGAGCAGCAACCCTCCGGCAGCGCCTGGGAATTATTGCGCGCGCAATATTACGGCGAACGCCCGATGGGCGTGGTCGATGAGACCTACATGAGTTTGCAGGTGCCCGCCAACACGCCGGATCCGGCCGCGACGCCGCTCACGCTGCGCTTTGCCGATGACGAGCATCGACGCATCAAGCGGGTGCGCGTGTTCATCGACAACAATCCCTCGCCGCTGGTGGCGACCTTCGATTTTCCGGGCACGCCGCTGACCGAAATCGACATGCGCGTGCGCATCGATCGATTCACCTCGGTGCGCGCGATCGCCGAGACGGCCGACGGCGCTTTGGAAATGCGCTCAAGCTGGGTGAAGGCGAGCGGCGGCTGCTCCGCCCCGCCGGCCGCGTCAAGCGCGGGTCTGCTCGGCGAGATTCGCGTGCGAACCTCGCCCGACGCCAAGTCGCTGCAAGTGGGAATTCGCCACCCTAACGCGTCAGGCTTCCAAATCGATCCGCGCAGCGGCGACCCGATTCCGGCGCACTACATTACGCACATCCGGGTCAATGCCGGGGGTGCGCCCCTGCTCGACGCCGATACGGGTATTTCCCTGAGCGAGAATCCCTCGCTGCGCATCGCCTCCGACAAGCCCCTGGCTGCGCCAATCAGCGTCGATGCCGTGGATTCGGAAACCCAGGCCCATTACACCGCGTCCAATGGGAGCCGCTAAGGCTCGCATCGCTCTTTGTCTCGCCTGCCCCCTGGCGTTCGCCGCGGACGTAGCGCCGGCCGCTTTTAACTTGAGCGAGCCCGCGCCCGGTGTGTTCGTGCATCTCGGACGTCAGTTGGCGCTCGATGTGCCGGGGCACGATGACATCGCGAATATCGGTTTCATCGTCGGTGCGAAGTGCGTCGCCGTCATCGACAGCGGCGGATCGGTCAGCGTCGGGCGGGAGCTGCGCGCCGCGATCGTCAAACGCACGCCGTTGCCGATTTGCTATGTGATCAATACTCACGTGCATGTCGATCACGTGCTGGGCAATGGCGCATTCGGCCAAGACAAGCCGAGCTTCGTGGGCAATTCGACGCTTGCGGATGCCATCGCCCGCAGCCGCGCGTTCTTCGTCCGGGAATATTCAGCGGACCTCGATGCACCGCCGAGCGCGTCACAGGTTATAGGTCCCGACCGACTGGTGGAGCGCGAGCTCACTCTCGATCTCGGAGGCCGTTCTTTGGCGTTACGTGCGTGGCCGACGGCGCATAGCGACAGCGACCTTACGGTCTATGACCCGAAAACCGCTACGCTGTGGACCGGAGATCTATTGTTTCGCGAGCGCCTGCCGGCCTTGGACGGGAGCCTGGCCGGCTGGCTTGCGGCACTCGATCAGCTGACGAAGATCGGGGCCCGTCTCGCCGTGCCCGGTCACGGATCGATGACGCGCGATGCACCGGCGGCGATCCGCGAGGAGCGCCGCTACCTGCAAGCGCTGGCCGACGGCGTGCGCGTGGAACTCAAGCGCAACGAATCGATCGAGCACGCCATTGCGCACGTCGCCGCCTCCGAGCAAGCTCATTGGCTGTTGTGGGACAAAGTCCATCCGCATAACGTAGTGCGTGCGTCGCAAGAAGCCGAATGGCAGTGATGCGGCGACGCGCGTTCCTTCAATTATCGGCCGGCTGCGCGGGCGCGACGCTCGCTCGAGCCGTGCGGGCGCGGACGGCGTCTGCGCGCGCCAAGGCCAAGGTTGTGATTGTCGGCGGCGGATTCGCCGGCGCAAGCTGCGCGCTCGCCCTGCGCCAACTCGACCCGGGCTTGCATGTCACGCTGGTCGATCCGGATGAGCGCTACGTCACCTGTCCCATGAGCAACAGCGCACTGGTTGGATTGCGCGACCTGAAGTCGCTGTATGTGTCGCGCCGCGGCCGCGCGGACGGCGGCGTCCGCTACGTGCAAAGCCAAGTGACGGCCATCGACACAGAAAGGCGCCGGGCGCAGCTTGCGGGCGGCGGCGTGCTCGGGTTCGACCGCTTGGTTTTGGCGCCCGGAATCCGCTTCCTGTGGAACAAGCCGCAGGGCTACGATGCAGCCGCGTCGCGCTCGATGCCGCACGCCTGGCAGGCCGGTGCACAAACCGAAATCTTGGCGGCGCAGCTCTCCGCCATGCGCGATGGCGGCGTGGTTGCGATCAGCGTGCCCACCGGACCCATGCGATGTCCTCCGGGACCGTTCGAGCGTGCCGGCCTCATTGCCGGTTACTTGAAGCAAAACAAGCCGCGCTCCAAAGTGCTGATCTTCGATGGCAACAATGCCTTTCCGAAACAGGACGCGTTCAACGACGCCTGGCATGCGCTCTACCCGGGAATGATCGAGTGGATCCCGGTCGTCGCGGACGGCGCGGTCGTGCGCGTGGATCCCGCGGCCAAAATTCTATTTACGGCGAATGCGCAGCATCGCGTCGATGTGGCCAACATCATTCCGCCGCAGGCGCCGGGGTTGCTGGCGCAACAGACCGGACTCGCGTCCGATCATGGATGGTGTCCCGTCAAGGCCGAGAGCTTCGAGTCCTCGTTGATCGCGGGCGTGCACGTCATCGGCGACGCGTGCATCGCGGATCCGATGCCCAAAGCCGCGTCCGCGGCGCACGCCCAAGCCCGGCAGTGCGCCCGCGCGATCGTCGCGGCCTTGGACGGTCGCGAGGCGCCTGCGGCCGAGTATTCGAGCGTTTGCTACAGCATGCTGGCGCGTGGCCGCGCGCTGTCGATCCACGGTGAGTATCGCGTCGCGGACGGCGTGATCCGGCAGGTGAGCGCTGCGCATGACGCGCCGCCGGTGACAGCGGAACAAGAAGCCTTGAACGCCGAGGAATGGTATCGGCGCATCGTGCGCGACTCGTTCGGCGCATAGGCGGCGGCGCACGACTTGTGATTCAGTGCCGCTCGCGCATTTTTTGCCAATTGGCGCGAGCGCGCTCGAGCGTCGCCTGCGGCTGGTCGAGAAAGTACTCGAGCGAGGTGCCGCTCGAGAAGCAATACAGCTTGCCATCGTCCGGACTCACCCAGTTGAGCGAACAGTCCGCCTTGATCCTCGCTCCCGCGGCAACACCGAG
Organism: uncultured Steroidobacteraceae bacterium; assembly: GCA_964422045.1. Taxonomy (GTDB): domain Bacteria; phylum Pseudomonadota; class Gammaproteobacteria; order Steroidobacterales; family Steroidobacteraceae; genus Bog-1198. The sequence continues at coordinate 211 of CAYRAC010000502.1, read as the reverse complement.
CGGATCGAGACTGTCGAATTCGCCGCGCATCGGTGTCGGCGGGACCGCGGCCTTCCAGATCCCGCCAGTGCGCGCCGCGGCCGGCGTTGGCGCCGTTTGTGCGAAGCTCGCGGCGGCCAGCGAGGCCATGACAACCATGACGCAAATCGTTTTCAAGTGTTCCATTTCCGTGACACGGGTTTTATCTGCCTGTCCGTACGAGTATTATTCC
>CAYRAC010000501.1:0-3864 GCA_964422045.1 uncultured Steroidobacteraceae bacterium | reverse complement strand
GTTCGAGGGTACGAATTACTTGATTCCCGTCGATTTGACCCCGGACAGCAAGGAACAGGTCATGGACGATTCGGTGCCCCTGCAGCGCGTGCTCGACGATTTGCGAGATCAAAAGGCGCGCTTCGCCCTCGCCATCGTAGATGCCTGTCGCGACAATCCGTTCCGCGGTGCAGGCAGGGCCATCGGCGGCCGCGGCTTGGCGCCAGTCACGGCCGCCACCGGGCAAATGATCATGTATTCCGCCGGCGCCGGCCAGCAGGCGTTGGATCGACTCGGTACTCAGGACTCCGATGCGCATGGCGTCTTTACCCGCGTGCTGATCAGAGAGCTCGAGAGGCCCGGAGAGCCCGCGGACCAGATACTCAAGAACGTCCGCAACCAGGTCGTGAGCCTCGCGCGCTCGGTCAATCACGAGCAGGTTCCGGCCCTCTACGATCAAACGATCGGCGAGTTTTATTTCGTGCCGAATTCCGATGCGCGTAACGATGGGCCTGTGCGGCCCCCTGCCATCTCAGCGGCTTCTCGCGAAGGTAGCGGGGAGCAAGCGGCCGTCGCGTTTGCTGAGTTGGCGGCAGCACGGTCGCAGAAGGAACGGCGGAGACTCGAGCAGAGTCTATGGGAGCAGTTGCGGCAGGCGCTGCCTACGGAAGTCATCTATGGATTCCTCCCGGCCCAGGGCGAAGAGCAGGCAGTCGTGAGTTTCCAGCCGAGCGAGACGCAGAGCGTCGGTCAGGTCGCAACAGTCAGGTCCATCCCGGGGCAGCTGAAGAACGGCCGGGTGGTCTACGATCGTGCGGTGAGCGTTGACTACCGGATTGATTGCGCGAAGCACGAATACGTTGTGATCCGTAATTCCGACCACAATGGTGTGACGTATCCGGACGCAGCGGCCCAGAAGAAAGGCGCTTACATCCCCACGGTTGGTACCGGCCAGGAGAGCCTGGCGCAAGCGCTTTGTGACATGCCTCTGCACATCACTCCGCTATGGGGGCTATCTGGCATCCAATGGACCGACGTGGGCGCCGGACGAAGTGTAGCGCTCAAGGTGACCTGGACTGACCCACAGCGTCCGAAGCAACGTTACGTCTTCGAGCGGCACAATTTGCCGCAAGCGAACTCCACCGGGGCGACAGTCACTTATGCGTGGGTGGCCATCGATTGCGCCGGTCACGAAAGCCGTGATACCGGCTACTTCGAGGCGACGGCACTCGGTGAGATCAGATCGGTGACGGGGTGGGCGCCGGCATGGGAGAAGTTCGGGCCAACGTCGGTTTCGCAAAACGTCTATGTGCTTTTGTGCGAGCGGTAGTGAAGGCGCCGAGCCTTCACGTTCTCATGCGCGAGTCTTTAAGGCGCACTCATCGCTAGATTCGCCTTGCCAGTGCAATCGCGTGTTCGGGGCACGCAGTGACGCACAATCCACAAGACTGGCAAGCATCGGCGTTCGTCGCGTATGCTATTCTTAGTCCGTGCATCCGCAACTTGACTCGATGCAGTACTCCCAGCCGCTGGTAGTCCTCGTCCTCGATGCGCCTCACTTCGAATACGCTTTCGGGGCAGACGCGTTCACAGTCGCCCTTGCCCTCGCATCGTTTCAGATCGACCACCGGATAGATGACGCCCGGCTCCTGTTTGCAAACCGCTGCGGCAGTGCTCACGTGCGTTCCTCGCGGCGGCCGCAACGGGCCGCGAAAGATTGCCGAAGTTGCTCGCGTTCTTCCGGCGTCATTGCTTCCCATCGACGCCAGCGCCGACCCCGCCCGCCGCCACGGCCGCGAAATCCGCCGAACAGAATGCGGCTGAGCACCAGGAGGCCGAGCGCATGCCAATAATCGATGACACGGCCGCCGACGAACACCGCGGGAACGACGGCGTTCCATAGCATCATCACCACCCATCCAAGAACGGCAGCCGCGACCAATAACAAAACCGGGGTGCCTAAATGCCAAATTCTGTATTTCATCATCACTCCTTTACGTTTCCGAATCGTCGTATACGGTTTGCAAGCGGCGCCGCAGGTATAAGACTGCGCTGCGCTTGCGTGCCAGCAAGGTATTCAGCGGAATGCCGCTCTTCTCCGCCATGTCTTTGAAGCTAGTGCCTTCGAGCTCGTGCTCGATGAACACGTCGCGTTGATCGGGCGGCAGCTCGTCGAGAGCTCGCTGCAATGCCTCTAAGATGAGCGATCTCGCATACAGAGCTTCGGGTCCCTGGTCGAGTCCGGGCAGTTCAAGGTCGAGCCGGTCCTTATGATCGGACTCATCCGCAGCACTTAGGAGATCGGCCGGCATTCGGCGTTTGTTCCTGCGAAAACGGTCAATGATGCGATTGCGCGCGACGCGGAACAGCCAAGCGCTGGCCTCTTCAATCGGTTCGGGGAGCCGATACGCCGCGACGAGTTCCTCGAGCACATCCTGCAATAAGTCTTCCGCCTCCAGCGGATCGTGGATACGGCGGCGAATGAAATTGCCGAGTCTGGGGCGTTCGCGCACGACTGTTGCCGCGAGATCGCTGTCTCGGTCGGTCGCAGGGGGGGCTTGAGGCGATTGCATGAGTATGATGACGCTCGGAGGTCCTAAATATTGTAGCCGGGGGTTTAATTTATCGGCCCACACAATATATGGGGGGGCGGGGGCGTCTTAGACGTATGAATTTTGCATTGCCGCAGAGAAACCGCTAGCTTCAACACCAAGGGTACGCGACTCCAAACCTCCCGCCAAAAAGAGGGAAGACATCGTCATGCGAATCGCAGTGATCGGCGCAACCGGCTCGATCGGAAGCCAGGTGACGCGTCAACTTCTCGGTAGGGGGCAGAGCGCCGCGCGGGTCTTGCCCGAAGGCGCGGCCGCTTGAACCAGGTAAGTGCAGCGAGAAGTGTCTTGTGATACATGTCGCCGCATTTTTGAACTCTTAGGCGACCGGCATCACCAACAAAGTTCACGAGATAGTGCTGGCGAGTACACCGCGCGTGTCGCAAACTTCATGCAGAGAAGGTAATCGCCGCAGCATATATCGAGCAAAGGCCACTCGCATCCGATCCAAACGCTAGTGTTGCACATTACTTCACCGAACGGTGGCGGGGAGAAAGCATGAACTTCGTCGATGCGGTAAAGATTTGTTTCGTCAAGTACGCGGATTTCAACGGTTGTGCGTCGAGGTCGGAGTTTTGGTGGTGGTTTCTGTTCACGGGGATCGCTGGCCTGGCGCTCCAGGTAATTAGCACGCATTTGTCGGCGGCATTTTCGATCGCGACGTTGTTGCCGAGCTTTGCGGTTGGTGCTCGGCGGCTGCACGATACTGATCGCAGCGGATGGTGGCAGCTGCTGTATTTCCTGCCGGTTGTTGGTTGGATTGTGCTGATTATCTTTTGGGCGGAGGCGGGGAAGGAGAGCCGATACGCGTAGTGATAAGGGCAGTGATCGCTCACAATCGTATCCGACGCTGTCCGCGTCGAATCTTCAGCCCGAAATCGGATAAGTGGGGAGCGTTCGCCTATTTCGGTTGGCCGATGGCGGCCAGGATGGCCACGTCTCATCCCCACCTTTGATACAGTCCCAGTGGGTTTGACGGCTTGCGCCGGCGGGGGCACCTACATTCACCCGAAACACGATTGAGCCTGCACTTCACCGAAAGGACGTTCGCCATGTATTACAGCAGCGGAAACTACGAAGCCTTCGCCCGTCCACGCAAACCCGATGGTGTCGAGACCAAGAGGGCATGGTTCGTCGGATCGGGATTAGCTTCGCTTGCGGGCGCAGCCTTCCTGGTCCGCGACGGCCAGATGGCGGGGGAAAGGATCACGATTCTCGAAGAGCTGAAGCTGCCGGGCGGCGCGTTGGACGGCATCAGGCAACCCGAAAAGGG
>CAYRAC010000500.1:0-3864 GCA_964422045.1 uncultured Steroidobacteraceae bacterium | reverse complement strand
TGCGGATCGAAATACGGCACGTATTTCGCCAGTTGCGCCGGCGTATCGCGCTTTGCGTCGACCGACACGAAGATCACTTGCGGCACGACCGGCGCATGCTCTGCGCGCAGGCGCTTTTCCATGGCCGCCAGAGTGGCGAGCGTCGTCGGGCAAAAATCCGGGCAATTGGTATAGCCGAAAAACAGCAGCGACCAGTGGCCGCGCAGCTCGGCCGGGCCAAAGGGCCGCCCTTGCTGGTCGATCAGGCTAAAATCCGCCAGCTGCCGGGCGGGGGCGAGCAAGCTGCCGGTGCTCAGCTCGACCGCGGACGGCGGATGGCGCCAAATGAGCGACGCAAAGACGCCGGCGATGCCGACCAAGCAAATAAGAGCGAAGGATAAGATTCTCGATTGACCCGTCATGCGCCGATTATCCCACACAGCCGCGGCCACCGTCGTCGCGCCCGCGGCCACCGTCGGCGCCGCGATCGAACGCGTTGCGCGCGCGCTTGAATCGGCGCGCGTGCATTTCGGACACGGCACCGACAACGCCCGCGACGAGGCGGCCGAGCTCGTGTTCTTCGCCGCCGGCATCGCGCATGAACTCGGCGCAAGCGCCTACTCGCGGAAATTGACGGCGCGCCGCAGCGCGCGAATCGAAGGCTTACTGCGGCGGCGAATCCGCGAGCGCAAACCGCTGCCCTATCTGACGCAGCGGGCCTTTTTCGCCGGCCTTGAATTGTATGTCGATGAGCGGGTCTTGGTGCCGCGTTCGCCCATCGCCGAACTCATTCTGCAGCGCTTTGCGCCGTGGGTCGAGGCCCGCCGAGTGCGGCGGATCTTGGACATTGGAACCGGTTCGGGTGCGATCGCGGCGGCATGCGCCGTGGCCTTTCCCAGGGCGAAAGTCACCGCGGTCGATGTGTCCGCGCCGGCTCTCAGCGTGGCACGGCGCAACGTGCGCCGTTTGCATCTCGAAAAGCGCGTCACGCTGCTGCGGTCGGATTATTTCGACGCCGTGCAGGGCCGTTACGATATCATCGTCAGCAATCCGCCCTACGTCGGGCGAGCGGAAATGCGAACGCTGCCGCGTGAATACCGGCACGAGCCGCGACTTGGTCTGGCCGCGGGCGGCGACGGCCTCGATGCGGTACGAGCGATTTTCGCGGCGGCGCGGCGCCACCTGTGCAGCGACGGCATTCTGGTGGTGGAAGTCGGCAATACCGAAGAGACGCTGCTGCGCACCTTCCCAAGGCTGCCGTTTGTCTGGCCGGAGATTACGATAGGCGGCAGCGGGATATTTTTACTTCGGGCCAGGGATTTGGAGAAATAGCGAGTGGCGGGCAATTCATTCGGTCGCGTATTCACCGTAACGAGCTTTGGGGAGAGTCACGGTCCGGCGCTCGGCTGCGTCGTCGACGGCTGTCCGCCGGGAATGGCGCTGTGTGAGGCAGATCTGCAAGCCGACGTCGAGCGGCGTCGGCCCGGCACCTCGCAATATACCAGCCAGCGGCGCGAGCCCGACACGGTGCGCATCTTGTCCGGGGTTTTCGAAGGCATAACCACCGGGACTCCGATCGGTCTGCTGGTCGCAAACGAGGATCAACGTTCGCGCGACTACGACAAGATCAAGGATCGCTTTCGCCCCGGTCACGCGGACTACACCTACAACCAAAAATACGGCTTCCGCGATTATCGCGGCGGCGGCCGCTCGTCGGCGCGCGAGACCGTCATGCGCGTCGCTGCGGGCGCCATCGCGCGCAAGTATTTGCGCGAGCGGCTGAACATCGCCATCCACGGATATCTCGCACAGCTCGGACCCCTGGTATTGCAGCCCATAGATCCGCCGAGCGCGTACGACAATCCCTTTTTCTGTCCGGACCCGGGCCGGGTGAAGGAGCTCGAGCGCTACATCTGGCAGATTCGCGAAGACGGAGACTCCATCGGCGCGCGCGTGACTGTAACCGCCCGCGGGGTTCCGCCGGGGCTCGGGGAACCGGTGTTCGGGCGGCTCGACGCGGATCTGGCGAGCGCCATGATGGGTATCAACGCCGTCAAGGGCGTCGAGATCGGCGCCGGCTTTCGCGCGGTCGAGCAGCGCGGTTCCGAGCATCGCGACGCGCTGACGCCGCAGGGCTTCAAGAGCAATCACGCCGGCGGCATCCTCGGCGGCATATCCTCGGGCCAAGACATCGTGGTGAGTCTGGCGCTGAAACCGACGTCGAGCATCACGCTGCCGGGCGAGACCATCGATGTTCACGGCAACAGCACCGAGATCATCACCACCGGACGGCACGACCCGTGCGTCGGAATTCGCGCGACGCCGATTGCCGAGGCGATGTTGGCGCTGGTGCTGATGGATCACTATTTGCGTTTCCGGGCTCAATGCGCGGACGTGGTGTGCAGCACACCCGATATCACGCGACGGCGTTAGGGGTGTTGCGCCATGACTAAGGGGGCCGAATTGCGAATCGCCGTGGTCGGCGTCACCAGCCTGATCGGCGAGGCCGTGGTGAATGAGCTGCGCGCGCGAAAATTCCAATATTCAGAATTGCATGCGCTCGAAGATGAGCGCAATGTCGGCCGGCCTCTGAGCGAGGAAGCAGGCGCGGGCGCCGCCGCTCCGCTGACGGTCGGCGATGTTGCCGGCTTCGATTTTTCCCGCGTCGATGTCGCGTTTTTCTGCGGCCGGTCGGCTTTATCGCAGCGCTATGCTGAAGCAGCAGCGGCGCACGCTTGGGTCATCGATGGCTCGGCGGCCTTTCGCACGCGTGCCGATGTGCCGTTGGTGGCCGCCGATGTCAATCCGGACACGCTCGATTCGGTGGGCGCGCGGGGCCTCATCGCGCTTCCGGGGAGCGCCAGCGTGGCACTGGCCACGGTGCTGGCGCCGTTGCACGCGCTGGCGGGGCTCGAGCGCGCCGAAGTGGCGACTTATCAGGCGGTGTCGGGCAGCGGCCGCAGCGCCATGGACGAGTTGGCCGGCGAGACCGTGGCCATGCTCAGCGGAAAGAAAGCGCGCGGCCGCGCATTCGGCCGCCAGATCGCATTCAACGTGATCCCGCAGGTGGACAGCTTCGAGCCCGGGGGTGAATCGCGCGAGGAACGGCGCATTTGGGAGGAGACGCGTCGCGTCCTCAATCTGCCGCGGCTCGAAGTCAATGTGACCGCGGTGCGCGTGCCGGTGTTCTTCGGCCATAGTTTCGCAGTGCACGCCAAGTTCGCGCGCGCCTGCAGCGTCGCCGATGCGACGGCGCTACTGCATCGCAGCATGGGTATTAGTTTGATCGATGCGGACTCGACCTCGGAGTTGCCGACGCCAGCGGTGCTGGCAATGGCGCCGGATAAGGTATATGTAGGCCGCTTGCGTGCGGATTTGACCCGTGACAGCGCTCTAAATTTCTGGGTCGTAGCGGATAATGTTCGGAAATGTGCGGCACATAACGCAGTTTCGGTGGCCCATATTTTGGTAAATAGACCTCAGTAAGATATAGTTATTGGCTCATGTAAAAGGCAAGTGAGAATTCGAGTCCAAGCTCCTATAGCACAATGAACTTTACCCGCTTGCCTACCAGACTCCTGGGAGTAGAAATGTCTGTGACGATGCCCCGCCTGATCCTGATGGCGTGCCTGCTTTCCCCTGCCAGTTTGTGGCCGTCCCTGTCTTGGGCACTTGGCCTTGGCGAGATTCATTTGAATTCGGCGCTTAACGAGCCATTGAACGCCGACATCGACCTGATTGCCGCCTCTGCCGACGAATTGACTGCGCTCCGCGCGAGCATGGCCGGCCGCGACGCGTTCACCCGCTACGGCCTCGATCGTCCGGCGTTCTTGTCGACGCTGACATTCAAGGTGGGCAAGGGCAAGGATGGCCGTGATTCCTTAT
>CAYRAC010000499.1:0-3865 GCA_964422045.1 uncultured Steroidobacteraceae bacterium | reverse complement strand
CCATCGAGGAAGTCGAGACCAAGATACCCGTCGGCGTCCAGCAGCGAACGGGATAGGGTCGGCAACATCAAATGCCTTTTTGTGATCGACCCGAACGTCATGCTGCGGATCGAAACGGTCTCGGTAAGGACGGCACGGACAACGCCTTTCAGCATGACCTTTTCGTCGTGGGGAAGACCCAGCTCAAGGGCGACTTCACTGGCCAAAACGGTGCGATCGGCACCGGTATCAACTACGAAATGATAAGGTCCCTTGTCGTTGATACGCACATCAACCATCAAGTGACTCGCGGCGTCGGTCGCAGCATTGATCGGCGACGCGTCCCGCTCCGGCGCCGCTGCAATAGCAGATCCCACGCTACCGAGCGGCGGCGACACCGTCTGCGCTTTTGCCAAGATCGACGCCATGGCAAGCGAGGACGCGCCGAATTTCACGAATCGCCGTCGCGACAATTTTTGTAGCGTTGCCAACGGGCTGCCTCAGCTACGGGACACGAGTACAATTTGGCGCAAAAGGTCCCCTCAAGTCTTACAAATCGAGTACCGAGTCTAGACCTCGGTGAACACCAACCAGGTTCGCAACCTTGTGAATGGCAAGCAGAGCCCCATCAACGTATGGGCGGGCACTGCTCCCCGAATCGTGACGGATTGACAGTCTTTGATCGGGCATTCCGAAGATGATCTCGGCGCTGATCACGTATCCCGGCAATCGGACGGAATGAATCGTGGAACCAGACAGCGTGGCACCACGGGCTTCTCGAGGCCCTATCGTCCGGTCCACGGGCACGGACGGCTCGGGTAGACGCACTTTGGCCAAGCGCGCCGCGAGTTCACGGGCCGTACCACTCGGTGCGTCGATCTTATCTGCGTGCGCATAGTCAATGATCTCCCACTGCGGAATGAGCTTGGCTGCCGTTTCAGCGAACTTCTGCAACAACACGACTGTCAGAGCAAAATTGCCGCACGCGAGAACCCCTCGCTGCCGCTGGTGGGCCTCGACGTCGATGTCTGCAAAATCACCGTCAGTCAGACCCGAGGTACCGACGACCACGTGTGCGCCGCGTTCAAGTGCGGCCATGATGTTGGCTTTGGCGGTATCCGGTTTGGTGTATTCGACAAAGACATCGCAGGGGTTCACGAGCGCATCGGCCGCGGAGCCGTAGACAGGACAGTCAAGGCCCGGCTCTCCCAGCACCTCCCCCAAAGCACGGCCGGCATGAGTCCGAGACACAGCCGCGACGAGAGCAAGGTCCGCGGTCCGCGCAATCGAACGCGCGAGCTCTGAACCCGCCCAGCCAGTTGCACCCGCCAGACACACTTTGATCACCAGGACTCCCAGGCGTCACCGCCGCGCAAACAGGAACAACTCGCGCAGGCTGACACTGAAGTATCGACCGATACCAACGTTCAATCAACATGCATCGCCTCGTCTGGTCTGATCTGATCTGACGTTATGAATCAGGCGATGTAACGGAACGGATAGCAAAATGCGAGCAGAGAACTACTGTGTCGTTAAAGCGTGCACTCTGATCGGCGCAGCAGCGACTGAACACGCGATGGACGCTCGGTACGGCTTATCCCTCGGCGCTCACGTAATCACATCGCGCCGCCGATTGACAATTCACGGCCGATACACGAGCTTTCCAAACGCGCCCTATTTCCCTCCCGTAACCGCTTCCAGTTGCTCGCCGGGCATCGGAGCGGTTGGGGCGTGCACGATCGACGCCACTGGCCTCAACACCGTGCACACACCGTCGTTCTCCATGAACCTGAGCGCGGATTACGCAAAACCGACTCAAATCGGCCCCTTCGACATTGCGGCAATCTTCTATCACAGCGATGGCTTTTACTGGGATCCGGCCAATCAGGTTAGACAACCGACGTATTCGCTCTATAACGCCTCGATTGGTTGGATGAATCCGCAAGAGCGCTTTGGCGTACGTTTGTGGGGGAAGAACCTCGGTGGCGCGAAATACTATACTTATGCGATTTCCCAATCCCTCGGTGAGGATTTCTCGCCCGCACCACCCCGCACTTATGGGGTGACAATATCTGCGCGCCTCTGACGTTTCGCTGTGCCCGCAGATTGGGATTGACTCCCTGTCCCGCGCTCAATCGGGGACGGTCGTATAACCCAGCCGGAGTGGCGGCGGCACGTCGCGCGCGCCTCAGTGCATTCCCAGCACCCTGAAGACGAACAGAAGCGCGGCGCCAAATAGTGCAGCTCCCAGCACAACGCAAACCGGTAGAGTCAATATCCAGGCGAGCAGAATGTTTCTGACCGTTTCGCGTTGAATGCCCGAGCCGTTCGCCACCATCGTGCCGGCGATGCCGGAGGACAAAATATGAGTCGTACTCACCGGCAAACCGAGCACATCGGCAGCTTCGATCGTGGCGAATGCGACGAGCTCGGCCGATGCACCTTGCGCGTAGGTCAAGTGTGCCTTGCCAATCTTCTCGCCCACCGTCACGACGATTCGTTTCCACCCGATCATTGTTCCTAGGCCCAGTGCCACGGAAACCGCGATCTTGACCCAGATAGGGATGAAGTTGGTCAAACCCTTCAGCATTTTCTGATAGTCGCCCGCCGCTTTGGCATCCAGGCCGCTCGGCAATTGCTTCGCCTTGAGCATCCGGGCCAGCGTTTCCGATACCAGATACACATCGAGACGAAGGTTGGTCCGTTGCGCCGCCGGCATCGTGCTCAAGCTGTCCACGTGCGCCAATTTCGATGCGACGCGCGAGTTCACATTCGCAAGTGCCTGCAGTGTCTCGGGAACAATATGACCCAGGCGCAGGTAGTTCGTGAGTGTCTTGTGAGCATCCGCAGAATCTGAAGCCAACGCTGGAGCTTGTGGCAACTGAGCCAATGACTGCGAAAAAGCCGTGGACTGAGCCGTAATCAGGTGCAGCGCGTCGCTGGATGTTCCCATGTTGAGTGCGAATGCAGCGGGAACGATGCCAACCAGAATGAGGACGATCAAGCCCATGCCCTTCTGCCCATCGTTTGAGCCGTGCGCGAAACTGACTCCGGTGCACGTGAGCACAAGAAGGCCACGGATCCAAGGGGGCGGCGGCTTGTTGCCCTCGGGTGCCGTAAATAAGGCGGGTTTCTTCAGCAATGCCTTGGCCAGAAGCAGCAGCAACGCCGCAGCGACGAACCCGATGATGGGCGAGAATATCAACGCCTTCACCGTGTCCGCCACTTTTGCCCAATTGACCCCGTCGCCAAAGGCACTGTCGGGGCTCATCAGCGAATTCATCAATCCGACGCCGACAATCGATCCAATCAAGGTATGGGAGCTCGATGCCGGCAGACCCAAGTACCAGGTCCCCAGATTCCAAATGATGGCCGAGAGCAGCAATGCAAAGACCATGGCGAATCCGGCGCCTGACCCCACGTTTATCACCAATTCGACCGGCAGCAGTGCAACGATGCCGAAGGCAACCGCTCCCGACGATGTCAGCACGCCGATTAAATTCCAAAGTCCGGACCAAACGACGGCCTGCGTGGGCGTGAGTGTATGGGTGTAGATCACCGTCGCGACGGCGTTTGCCGTATCGTGAAAGCCGTTGACGAACTCGAAGCTCAAGGCGAGGAGAATCGCGAGGCATAGTAAGACGGTCGTAGGTGCGTCGATTCCGAGGCTGGCGAACACGGTCGCTCCTTTTTTGTTGGCGGGATTCCCTCAGGCCATCCACCATATGACCATCAAATGACAATTGTGTGAACGGCGCCACGCTTGATGCACGCAACTCGCGGCTATTCCTCTACAGGGGGCGTAAAATGGTGAATATGTTGATCCAACGGATGGCGCTGAAGGGAGCCGAGAAGGCGAGATACTTCGGCGCGACATTAATTTGCG
>CAYRAC010000498.1:576-3875 GCA_964422045.1 uncultured Steroidobacteraceae bacterium | reverse complement strand
CTCGGGCCGGCCGATGATCTGCGGGCATTGAAAATTCCCGTCCTCGCCGACATCCCTGAGGTCGGGGGCAACCTGCAGGATCACCTCGACTTCTGCACTCTCAACAAGTGCACTCGACCAGTTACCTATGATTTCACCCAATGGCAGGAGATTGTCGTTGCACTGCGCTACCTCATGACGCGCTCGGGCCCTGGCGTCAGCAATGTCGCCGAGGCGGGTGCATTCGTGCGCACATCTCTGGCGCCTGACGCGCGCCCCGACGTGCAACTGCACTTCGTGCCTGCGCAGCTCGACGATCATGGCCGTAACCGGCTTGACGGTCACGGCTTCACCATCCATGCGTGCGTGCTGCGGCCGCGCAGCCGGGGCCGCTTGACGCTGCGCTCGACGCTGCCGCAGAATCCGCCGCGCCTTCATGCCGCCTATCTCAGCGACGCCCGCGACATGGATGTGCTGCTCGAGGGGATTCGCGTATCGCGCGAGATCATCAGTTCGCGACCGTTTGCACCTTTTCGGGGTTCGGAGATATTTCCCGGAGAAACGGTAACCACCCGCGGCGACCTCGAGGCGATGGTGCGGCGTAAAGCCGAGACGATCTATCATCCGGCGGGAACCTGCCGCATGGGCAGCGACCTCAAGTCCGTCGTCGACCCGCAGCTGCGTGTCCGTGGGGTGTCGGGCGTGCGCGTCGTCGATGCCTCCGTCATGCCGCGCCTGATCGGCGGCAATACCAATGCACCGACCATGATGATCGCCGAGAAAGCGGCGGACTGCGTGCTCGGTGAGTGATCTTCGCGGCGCGTCCCGACTGGCCGTCAATGCGGTCACCGGCATCACCGATCTCGTGAAGGCATTGCACAGCGCCATTGCCAAGAAATACACCCGATTCGCGGGCCCCATCGTGGGCGAGGCGATCAACGGCGTCACCGACGCGGTCTACAAGAGTATTGGCGATGTCACGCGGGGCATCGGCGCAGGCCTCGACCGCGCGCTGGAGGCTATCGGCCCGGTGCTGCACCGTCTTGACTCCTCGCCCACCCGGGAGGCCCTGGTCGCGGCGTTGAACGGAGTGCTCGGCGATTACCTCGCCAAGAGCGAAAACTCACTCGCGATCAGCATGCATCTGCGCCGCCGCGGACAGCCGCTCGAGTTGAACCGCGAGGCCCTTGCCGCGTCGATCGGAGAGCCGAGCACCAAGGTAGTGGTGCTGGTTCACGGCCTCTGCATGAATGACCTGCGCTGGACGCGCAAAGGCCACGATCACGGCGCCTCGCTCGAGCGGGATCTGAGCTTTACCGCCGTCTACCTGCACTACAACAGCGGCTTGCATGTGTCGACGAACGGCCGCGAATTCGCCAACATGCTCGACGCATTGGCCGCAGCTTGGCCCGTGCCGCTCGCGGAGGTATGCGTCATCGCGCACAGCATGGGAGGCTTGGTGGCTCGCAGCGCCCATCACTATGCGTCCAAGGCGGGCTACGGTTGGCCCCGCAAGCTTCGCGCCATGGTATTTCTCGGCACTCCGCATGACGGCGTCCCGCTCGCACGCGTGGGGCAGTGGCTCGAGCGCTTGTGGGACAAGACACCCTACACTGCGCCTTTCGCGCGGCTGGGTAAATTGCGCAGCTCGGGCATCGCCGACTTACGCCATGGGTATCTGCGCGATGAAGACTGGCAGGGGCGCGACCGGCTCGCAGAGGAATGCGCCCCGCGCGCGCCGCTGGCATTGCCCGAAGGCGTAGAGTGCTTTGCGATAGCCGCCACTTTGGCGCACGCGCGCGCGCCGCTCCGCGAGCGCCTGATCGGCGACGGTCTGGTTCCGGTGCCCAGCGCATTGGGGCAATGCCGCGAACCAGGGTTCACCCTCGCGTTCCCGGCATCGCACCAGCGGATCGTGTACGGGGTGAGCCACTTGGATTTGCTGAGCCGTGCCGTTGTGTACTCACAGATTCGCCAATGGCTCGGTTGGACTCCCTGAGGTCCTGCCGCGGCGCTTTTGGTCTTTGCCTCTTGCTGTTGCGGCGACGCGGTGTCTTGATCGACCACGGGCGAGTCGTTTGCACACGTAAACCCAAAAGGCTCTTACGTAGCGGCTTACGTATTACTGCGAATGTAGCGCACCTGCGCTGCGCGCTATTGTTCAGTTTGAAAAATCAACAGATTTTCCAAGAGGGCGCAATGCGAATTGATCAAACAGCTGCGGCTATGACCCCGAGATCACGAATCGCGCCGGACATCTAGCCGGTAAAGCTCGTGGACGTTTGTGCCGCTGCGTGGCAACTACCGCTTTTCGGCACAGGCTTCTTCATTGGCAGCACCACGTGATCAGGCTCGCTGTCAATGGGAGGTCTGTCGAGATAAATGATGGCTCGACATTGCTCGACGCTGCCGGGGAAGCTGGCGTCCGTATTCCTACGCTCTGCCACTATCCTCGTCTGCCGTCCCACGCTGTGTGCCGCATGTGTCTCGTCGATGTCGAAGGTTCGGCCCACCGGCAACCGGCGTGTGTCACCAAGGCCAAAGAGGGAGATAGAGTCGTCACCGACTCCGCGGAACTGCTCGATTTTCGCAGGACCAATATGGAATGGCTGCTGGCACGCCACCCGAACGACTGCATGCGGTGTGAAGTCAACGGGTCCTGCAAGTTCCAAGGTCTTGTTAACGAATATCAATTGCAGGACCGTTGGGAGAAAGTCCCAAGAGGATCCGCCGAACATCCCGAGCATGTTCTCGCGAACCACACTTCGCCGAGCATCTGGCGTGATTTGTCGAAATGCATTGAATGCGGCTTGTGTGTCGAGGCGTGTGGCGAATCCGGACAACGTCAATATGTGATCGGATTTGCGGAGCGCGGATCCGATCGCCTGCCTGTCACCGTTTTCGATCAATCGCTGGCGGACACCAACTGCATCTCCTGCGGTCAATGCACGCTGGTGTGCCCGGCGGGCGCTTTGATCGAATCACCGCACTGGCACGAGGTTCTTCATATCCTCGATGCACGTAGACGCGTCTCCGCCGTCCAAATCGCGCCGGCAACGCGCATCGCGATTAGCGAAGAATTTGGAATGAGACCCGGTACCGTGAGCACGGGCAGAATGATCAACGCGCTGAGACAACTGGGTTTTGATTACGTTTTTGATACCAATTTTGCGGCCGATTTGACCATCGTGGAGGAAAGCACGGAGCTTCTGGCGCGCCTCAAGAACCAAGAACGGTTTCCGCTCTTTACTTCCTGCTGTCCGGGATGGGTAAACTGGGTCGAGATCAACCGGCCTGATCTGCTGCAGCATTTGAGCACG
>CAYRAC010000498.1:0-566 GCA_964422045.1 uncultured Steroidobacteraceae bacterium | reverse complement strand
CGACGGTAATGATCTGCAGCTTTTCGCCATCGCGACGCCGAGGGAAAAAGTCCAACGCCTCTTTTGGACGCGATTGGGCCAGATATGAGCGAAGCTCGTTTATCTGCGTCAAGGTGTAAGATCGCCGTCCTCCGTGACCAAGCGCGGGGGCTTCGCACGTGCGCTTGGTCCTGAATTCGCCGCAGGCAACGCAGAGCCCTATGTCGTCAGTGTGATGCCCTGCACGGCCAAGAAAGATGAGGCCCAGCGGCCCGGAGTATCGGATGACATCGACCATGTGCTCACCACACGCGAACTGGCGAGAATGATCAGGGCACGCGGTATCGCGTTTGGCGCGCTGCCGGAAGATGGTAAATTTGATAATCCTCTGGGTGAAAGCACCGGTGCCGGACAGCTCTTTGGGACATCGGGTGGCGTCATGGAGGCGATGGTGCGTACTGCCTCGCATTTGCTCGGCGAGGAGAACTCGCTACCGTTGGAATGGCATCAGTTCCGCGGCGTGGACAAGGGAGTGAAAACGGCCGAGGTTCCCGCCCCGCACCACCCACAGCGCCTCTGCGTAGTTC
>CAYRAC010000497.1:0-3891 GCA_964422045.1 uncultured Steroidobacteraceae bacterium | reverse complement strand
AGCCGATCTCGGAAATATGCGTGATCGCTTCACATTGGCTACCGTATAGTTAGCAGGTGTGATCGCGAGTGCGATTACGGAGAGATCCGGATGGATGTTGTAATCGTCGCGGGTGCCTTGCCATGGGTATCTCGGGGCGCGTGGACTCACGACTGCAACTTTGCTGGGGCTGATGTTAGGCATCGCGTATGTTTGCGATGGCCGCAATCTGGTGCCGCTGATCGGCGCTCACGGATTGGCGGATTCGTTGAGCCTAGTCGCAGTCTACGCGCGCGTTGCTCGCATAGCTTGACCGTCACCGCCCGGAGCGTTGGAGAGAGGCGTATGAAGAAGTTCAGGCATGAAGCGGAATTGTTCAAAGCGGCCTTGATCGCCGGCGTTGCCTATGCGGAAGGGCGCAAGGCGGTCGAGTTCGAGGCGACTGATTCGGCAAGCGACAAGGCGCTCTATGTTTATCGCCTGCTGGTACACGATAAAGTCATCGCGCCAATGCCGGAAGACCAGGTCGGCGACAAGACGATCCGACATCGGCTCGCCGCTTGGTATGCACATCAATTGCCCGAGGGGCATCCGTTGTTGAGTTAAGTATCGGCGAACCGGCGTCATCGGGCCGGGTTGTGTTACTTGGCTGCGGCGGGTGGCAAAGAAAGGTCGGGGGGCCTGCTGAGCCGCGCGAAGAGCGCGCCTGCAATTGCGCCCACGACCATTTGCGCCGCGAGGCCGGCCGCACCGCGGGCGCCGAAAATGCCCACCGTTCCGAGCAGATGCCTCATGACCCTAAATAGCACGAAGAGCGCCAACGCGCCGGCGAAACTGAAGACAATCGCGCGCGAGCCGGTGAAGCGAGCGAGTCCGCCCGCAATCACAAATGCGACACCCAAGGCGATCGAGGTCACGGCACAGTAGGGTAGGAACATGCCGACAAAATCATGCGCGGCCCAGGAGATGCGATCGACGAATGGAATGGCGGCTGGCGCCGTCCCGAACGCATGGCCTGCGGCGCCGGACCACGCCCGTTGAACGAAGTACGAATGGGCCCCCGATCCCAACAGCACCATCGCGACAGCAGCAACGACAAACGCGACTACCCGGCGTAGAATCCAGAGCTTCCACGACTGTGCCATGGTGAGTCCTTTTAAGAGGAGACGTTGATCATAACGGATGACCGAGCCATCCAGGTGATTGGCACATGCGTGTCAAGCCTTGTCGTCGCGATGGCCGCCGCGATGTGTGCAACAGCGACGGCCGACGTGCGACCCGATCCCATGCGCGCGCCACCGCCACCCCCGCAGCCGGCCAAAGTGATCAAGACCGGTTATAAGGTCACCGAGATCGCGAAGGGGCTGGATCATCCGTGGTCGATGGCATTCCTGCCGGATGGTTCGATGTTGGTTACAGAGCGGGTGGGTCGGTTGCGCCTGATTCAAGGCGGATTGTTGCGGCCTGAGCCGATCGGCGGTGTTCCCGCGGTGCACACCGGTGGCCAAGCGGGGCTGTTCGACATCGTGCTGCATCCGAAATTCGCCCAGAACAATGTCGTCTATCTCACCTATGCGGCGGGAACGAGCGCCGCAAATGGTACGCAAGTGGCACGCGCGCGCTTCGACGGCCGCACGCTGCAAGACTTGCACGTGATATTCAAGGCAATGCCTTTGAAGGATACGGACAACCACTACGGTGGGCGCATGGCCTTCCTTCCCGACGGTACGTTCGCGCTCACGATCGGCGAAGGATTTGAATATCGCGAGCAGGCGCAGGACTTGACGTCCGATCTTGGGAAGATTGTCCGCCTGAACGAAGACGGCAGCGTGCCGCAGGACAACCCATTTGTCGGACAGGCTGCCGTGCGCCCGGAGATCTACACCTGGGGCCATCGCAACGAGCAGGGCTTGATTTTCGATGGACAAAGCGGACGGCTGTACGAAACCGAGCATGGTCCGCGTGGCGGCGATGAACTGAATATCATCGTGGCGCGCAGGAACTATGGCTGGCCGGTGATCACCTATGGCATGGACTATTCGGGTGCCTATGTGTCTCCTTATACGCAGCGACCGGGGCTCGAGCAGCCGGTGATCTATTGGACGCCGTCGATTGCGCCGTCCGGACTCGCGATGTATCGCGGCGATAAGTTCCCGGCCTGGCGCGGTGATCTTTTCGTTGGGGCATTGGCGTTCAAGCATTTGCGCCGCATCCATCTGGATGAGCGCGGCAACGTCGTCGATCAAGAGCAGTTGCTGAACGACTTGAACTGGCGTATTCGCGATGTGCGGGCGGCGCCGGATGGCTACCTCTATGTCTGCACGGACGAAGCCGACGGACGCGTGCTGCGGCTCGAGCCAGCGAGCTGACGGCGAAATTCGGCAAGGCGCAAATGCCTTGCACGATGCAATTTCGTCACTCACTATTGCGCAGGACATTGGGTGCACACTTGAAACCTCAATCGTTGGACAAATGGGTTTCGCCACCGCGCGCGAGCCCAATAAGTAGGGAGTCGTTCAGTGAATCTAAGCGTGTCTGGCCTGCCCGCGCTTGTCGTTCAGGTGGGATTCATCGTGGTATTTGCCGCCCCGGTATGGCTTGCCGCCCGGATGGTAGATGCGGCCAATCCAACGCTGCTTCGTTCCGCCCTGTCCTTGATCGTCGGGGTGATCGGCTCTGTCGCCGGTGTTGCGATCGGCGGAGGCTTCGCCTTACTGTTGGCGCCATTGGCGTTTCTATTGGCGTTCAAGTATATCCTCGGGACCTCCTTGCTCGGCTCCTTGGGAATTGCCGTTATCACGGTCGCGGGCTATGCGGCCATGGTGCATTTCATCGGTGCCGCCTTTACGGTTTCCGGCAACGGCGTATCCGTCTGAGAATCGTCCGAGCGAGCGCCAGGCCAATGAATGGCATGGTCGTTGGGCGCCACTCGACATGGCGGTAATCCGACCGGTTAGCGAGGCAGATGCCGGCCACTGGCTGCGGATGCGCCACGCGCTGTGGCCCGACGGCAGCCTTGCGGAACATCAGCAAGATATCGATCGCTACTTTGCCGGAGATCGTCGCGAGCCGGCGCAAGTCCTGGTGGCGATTGCGGCCAACGGTTTCCCCGTCGGATTCGCCGAACTGTCTATTCGCAATATCGTGGACGGCTGCTCAACCGATAATGTTGCCTATCTGGAAGGCTGGTTTGTGGTTGCGGAGGCCCGACGTCTCGGTGTGGGTCGGATGCTCTTCGAGGCAGCCGAGCAGTGGGCGACACGCCAGGGTTGTACGGAGTTCGCGTCGGACGCTCTTATCGACGATGAGGTGAGTCGCGTTGCGCACTTGGGCTTGGGATTTGAGGAGAGCGGACGCGTGCGCACGTTCCGCAAGATCATCGGAGCCAATACAAGACGTAGCTAGCACTCGCCGTTGCATCGTTCGCCAGGGTCGAAAATTCTGAGCGTATCGTTCGAGAATGTCTTTTCGGATACTATAATGCCCGCGTGTTCCTCCTGTGAGTTCACTGACTCGTGACCCCTTGCACCCGGCGACCGATGACCACTCGATGGCCTGAGCTTGCGCTGCTTGCGGCATTTGCGAGCGCGACGGCGGGCGCCGCTCAGCCAGTGGCATCGTCGGCGCAGGATGCGCAGACCGCGAAGGCCATCCTGGCGCAGCTTCTCTCCATCGATACCACTTATGAGAAAGGCACGGTCGCGGCGGTCGAGGCCCTGCGCGCGCGCTTTCTGGCCGCAGGATTCGCATCGACCGACTTGGTAGTCGTGGCCAATCCCGCCAATCGCTCGCAGTCGAATCTCATCGTCAGGATGAAGGGACGCGGCACCGCCAAACCACTTCTCTATTTGTGCCACCTCGATGTCGTCGCGGCCAAGCCCGCAGACTGGACCGTGCCGCCGTTCGCGTTGA
>CAYRAC010000496.1:0-3894 GCA_964422045.1 uncultured Steroidobacteraceae bacterium | reverse complement strand
GGGGCACCATCGTCATATCAGCCAAGGAGGCTGGTAGCGAGGATCCAAAGTCCGCTGTGCGTTATGTATGCCTGTCCGTGACCGATACGGGCGAGGGCATGAATGCCCAGACGCTGGCCCGGGCCACCGAGCCTTTCTTTACCACCAAAGGGGTCGGCAAAGGCACCGGACTGGGGCTGCCAATGGCGCATGGAGTCGCCGAGCAATCCGGCGGTCGGCTCGTATTGAAAAGTGAGCAGGGGCATGGGACCACGGCGGAGCTGTGGCTTCCGTGCGCGCCGAAAGGTGCGGCAGATGCGGAGCTTGCCGTGCCCAGTGCCCCGCGGATAAATACCGGCATTCGGCCGCGCGTAGTCTTACTGGTTGACGATGATAGCCTGGTGCTTAACAGCGCTGCCGCGATGCTTGAAGATCTCGGGCATCGAGTTTTCCAAGCGGCCTCGGCAGAGCAGGCGATGGGTCTACTCGCTCAGCACCCGGAAGTTGACGTGCTAGTGACTGATCATGCGATGCCCAACATGACCGGCGCCGCACTTGCGGCGAAAGTCCGACAATCCAGTGTCTCTTTGCCGATCGTGCTGGCCACCGCCTACGCGGAGTTGCCACTGAATTTTGCAGAGAACGTAACTCGGATCGCCAAACCCTTCTCTCAAGGAGACTTGCAAAAGGCCATAGACGAAGCATCGGACTTGTCGCTGGCGAGCTGTGGTGCGAATCGCGTCCAAGACACCGCTCGTGTCGAATTCAAATTTGACTGACTCAATCGTTGCCCTGGTGGTTATCATCCCGAGGCCAGGCTGGCGTCTCGTCGATAGAGAGTTCTGCATCTGGTGACTTGAAGCCAATTCGACCTCCGAGGATGCAAACTCCGATGAGCAATCTCTCACCTCTGTCCATGCTCGCCGTTACGTTGACGGTGTCTGTCTTCCTGCGTTCCGCCGAGGCGTCGGAACCCTACCGGCCCGCCGATTCGGCCATGGCCGACAAAACGGTCCTTTTGACGGGTCACACCCTCACGATCGACCAACTTGTCGCCATCGCCCGGCATGGCGCCAAAGTGGCCATCAGCGAAGAGGCGTTGCAGCGCGCCGCTGATTCCTTTGGTTTGATGCTGGAGGCGCAGCACGAGGGCATTCCCGTCTATCGATTCAATCGAATGGCGGGTTCCGGAAGAGAAACGGTGACCTTAACGGGAGATCCCGACACCGCGGAGAATAAGGCAAAGCTCGATGCACGCCATGACAATCGCGCGACTCAAATCGGGCAGGGCGCCTTCTCGGGATTCGGCGAGGACATCCCCGATGAGGAAATCGGCCGCGCGATGCTCGCCGTCAATGCCAATGTCGTCACTTACGAAGCGGTCAGTCCGGGCTACATCAAGGGTATCCTCGACTTGCTGAATCGCGGCGTAACTCCGGCCGTTCATTGGCGCGGCGCAATTGGCGAGGCAGATTTCGTGCCGGTGGCTGCGACGATGACGGGCCGCGGGGCCGCCTATTACCAAGGGGTGCGCATGCCGGCAGCCCAGGCGTTGGCAAAGGCCGGATTGAAGCCGATTCAGATGGAAGGTAATGACGAGGCGCTCGGTACGACCAGCTCTCTCACCGCCGGCCTTGCGGCACTGATCGTCAGCGATGCGCGCGCGTTGATCGAATGGCATGACTTGATCTGGGCGATGGATCTCGATGCCATGAACGGGAATGTCGGGCCCCTGTCCATGCCCGTACAGGCCACGCGTCCTTTCCCCTGGGCTAACTACGCAGCCGCCCGAACGCTCGGCATGCTCAAGGGCGGTTATCTTTTCAATGACGAGCGCCGCATCGTCCAAGACGCCGAAAGCTTGCGAGCGACCGTCTGGCGAGATGGCGGCGTATGGGCCGCCTGGGCGCGCATGCGCGACAGTGCGTTGATCCAGATGAACTCCACGGACCACAATCCAACGGTGAGACCGGACGTGTCTCCCGACGACTCCTGGGAACTCGACACGCCGCAGCTGATGAAGTTTTACGTGAAAGGCGGCAAATACAGCCACGGAAAGCACGGCTATATATTCTCCAACTCCAATTGGGATCCGTATCCCTTGGTCGACGATGTCGAGGCATTTCCGATTGCCCTCGTGAACTTGATGGTGGCGGTGGTTCAACGCCTACACCGGTTCGAAGATCCGTTCTTTACGATCACGGACGCGGCCGAGGTTTTGCGTACTCACGCCGGCCCAGGGGGAGCGAGCGGCACCGGCGGACGGGGGGGCGGGGGCGCGATCGCCGACGCTCTCTGGCAAGAATTGAAGCCGCTCGCCAATCCGGTTCCCCCGGACGGTGTGAGCGCGGATAAAGGCGTGGGTGATCTTGACGCCGTGCCGATGCTAAAGCTCATGCGAGTGCGACAGGCGCTCGATGTCTCCCGCGACATTCTCGGACAAGATCTGCTCAATGCCGCGTTCTGGATGGACATTCGCACGTTGGAGGATTCCACTCGCACTTTCGGATCGGCGCCGACGGCGGTATGGCGCGAGTTTCGCAAAACAATTGTCTTTGGTGACCAGGGCAACGCCAATTCGCTCGCCTCGGTCGATGACCTGGCGTCGCGATTTCTACGCCAGTACTCCCCGAGTCGGTTTTTTGACGCGGCCTATCTGACGATGCCCGGCGGGAATGAGCCCGCGATACCCGTGGCTGCGCCCGCGCGGCGGTAGCGGCGCTAACGACGGTCCGAACTCAAGGCCCAGGTTCATCGGGGGTATAGGGTCGAATCCCGGTTCGCCGGCGCGCCGCATCGAGCAAAGCAGCCAGGTCATCGAACTCGGCTATCTCCCGCAACACGCTGCGGGTGGGAAACATCAACAATAGCCGGCCTTGCGCATGGCCGGCTAACGCATCTGCGGCCGTTCGCCAGACCAACTGCGACATCTCCGCGTTCGCCAGCGACGCCGTTTGCCCGTTCGGCGCGGCAGCCAGGAAGAAGCGGGTGTCGAAGCGTAAGCGCGAGGTAGCGGGCGTGACCCAATGACTGTAGAACCACAGTCGGTCCGCCGCCAGATGCCAGCCCTGCGCCTTGCACAAGGTGCAGAGGTCGGTGTCGCGCGCCCCGAGGCGCGACCTGAGTTCGTGCAGTGCGGCCGTATCCCAAGCAGATAAGTCGACCCAGTCGCCGCGTCGATCGTAGGCGAATAACAATCCGCATTCCTCGAAACATTCGCGAATGGCGGCAATGTAGAAAGGCAAGCCATCCTTCTGCAAGCCTAAGCGCGCGCTCGCCTGCTCATCGCCGAAATCCGGACATAGCCGGTACATGTCATCGGCAAAATCAAGGTTGTCCACCGCGCCGCCGGCGAATACGAAGGCATTCGGCATGAACCGAGACTCTGCGCCGCGTTTCAGCAACAGAACCTCCGGCACGTTCTCGGTGTTCGCACGCACAACGATCAATGTGGCAGCGGCGCGCGGCGCTGCCGGCGTGCCGTCGCTCACGGCGGCCGATCCGTATCTTCGAGGATCATTTGCGCACCTTTCTCGGCAATCATCGCGGTCGGCGTGTTCGTATTGCCGGAGGTGATCGTCGGCATGACCGAAGCATCGATGACGCGCAGGAAATCAATGCCGTGGACGCGAAGCCGGGCATCCACGACCGACTCCGGGTCCGTGTGGGGACCCATCTTGGCCGTTCCTACCGGGTGGAAGATGGTGGTGCCGATGCTTCCCGCGGCCGCAGCCAGCTCCGCCGTATCATCGCCGACCGCAGGTCCGGGAAGGTATTCCTGCGGCGCAAACCCCGCAACGGCCGCCTGGCTCATGAGGCGGCGCGTCGCGCGGATGGCATCGGCTGCCACGATCCGATCTTGCTCGGTCGATAGATAATTCGGTGCAATGAGCGGCGGCGCCGACCAATCGACGG
>CAYRAC010000495.1:0-3896 GCA_964422045.1 uncultured Steroidobacteraceae bacterium | reverse complement strand
CGCAATGGATGAGCAGCAACCCCTCGCAAGCGTCTGGCGGCGCCATCACCGCAGAAACCAACGAAACGAACGGCCGCTCTTATCAGAAAACGATTTACCCCGATGCCGCGGGCCGCACCGCGGCAGAACTTTGGGTGGTCGAGGGAGCCGGTCACGCATGGTCCGGTGGCAATTCACTCGCCAGCCATACCGATTCTCTCGGGCCCGACGCCAGCAGCGAGATGATGCGATTCTTTTTGGGGGACCTCAAGAAGCCCGCGCCGCGCCGCGATCGGCGCTTGCTTCGCGGCTTGGTCACCCGGTGTCTGCGGGCGTTGCGCTTGAAGCGAGCGCCGGCGTAAATACCTGTCAGATTTCGCTGATTGCGGATACTTCTGCGAGGGCGCCTAATCGGTCCCGAGTTGGCTCGAAACGAAATCGGTCACTGCTCGAATTGCGCAGGAGAACAGTTTGCAACGTCGATGGTCCCCTCCGCCACGGGATGCCGAGGCGACTGCGAGCGCAAAGCCGTCAGAGCTGCGGGCATCTCTTCGCACGCTCTTGCGCGATGCGACGCGGCGTGAACAACGTAACGTCGATCGGGCGCTTGCCGTGCTTGATCTCACCGAGCGCGGCGACTACCAAAGGTTTCTGTGTGTTCACTACGCTGCGCTCGGGAGCCTGGCGAACAAATGGCGTGAAGCGGATCGGGCGGATTTCGAAGCCATGCTCGATTGCCTAACTCGCGACCTTCGCGCGCTGGGGTCCTCCATCCAAAATCCAGCGCCGGGGCCGCATCGGAATCTCGCCATGTCGCTGCGGACCTGGGGCGTGGGTTATGTCATCCGCGCGTCGCGCTCCAGCTGCCGTCTGCGGCGCAACCGTGTCGCCGCGGGAGTGGCGACGTCCTATCTCGATTTTTCGCCGCAAATCGCCTGGCCGCAATTTCTCCTCGAGCTCGAGCTCGATGTCCGTTCGCACCAACCGCATGAAGTGGACCAAGTCATACGCGGCGCGAGGACGGCACTGTCGGCCTTTGGTTCCGCGGCTTTCGATCAGATCGCCGCCCCCGAAAAAGATCTCGAACTAACATTACGATAGCCATGTGAGCAGTTAAGAAATTTTGCGGGTAATCCGTTCGACCCTTGCCTGGAGATATGCGGGGTGTATAGCATAAGGCCTGGCTCTCGGACCGTTTGAACCCGGCCACACGACGGAACCATTATGGCTCGTATAGCTGGATCGGACTGGGCCTGCGCAGTCGACGCGATCTTAAAGAATGCACCCGAGTCTGCTCTGCCGCGCGGATCGCTCGGCGCCCAGGTACGCCTCCTCGCGCTGCTCGGCGAAGCTGCCCCACTCACGGTATTGCTCGATGGACTCGCCACGTATGTGGAAACTTGGGCCGAAGGCCTTTACTGCAGCGTGCTGCTCACGGATCCGGCCGGCCGCCTGCTGCGGCCCGGTGCGGCTCCGAGCCTGCCGGTAGCCTACGTTGCGGCCATCAATCCGGTGCCGATCGCGACGGGGCGCGGCTCCTGCGGTACGGCTGCGGCCCTTTGCGAGATGGTGGTCGTCGAGGACGTGGAGCGCTCGGAGCTGTGGCGCGACTACGCGCAGCTCGCCCTCGCGCACGGACTGCGCGACTGTTGGTCGGTGCCCATTCTCGCCGACACGCGCGAACTTCTCGGTACGCTCGCGCTGTACTACCGAATCCCACGAAAACCGACGAGCCATGAGATTGAGCTGATCCAATTCGCCGCCGCGTTAGCCGCTTTCGTGATTCAGCGCCATCGCAGCGATGACCGGCTGAGAACCAGCCAAGCGCGCCTGCGCGCGGCCGTGGTCGGCGCCGACATCGGACTATGGGACTGCGACCCTGCCGGCGACGGCGTGTGGTTCGACGACTGGTGCCAGCGGCTCGACATCCACCCCTGCGACGGCCCCAATTGGGAGGCCCAATGGATTGCGCAGATCCACCCGGACGATCTCGAGCGCTACAAATTATCGGACCGAGAGTGTGACCTCGGCCACGCGGATCAATACGTCAGCGAGTACCGGGTTCGAACCCGCGCCGGCCGCTGGCGTTGGCTCTACGAGCGCGGCAGCGTGGCCGCTCGCGACGCTGCCGGGCGGCCGCTGCACTATGTCGGGGTGTGTATCGATATCGACGATCGCAAGAACGGCGAACTGGCGCTGCGCCAATCCGACGAACGCTTCCGGACATTCGCGCGGCTGGTGCAAGGCTACGTATTCGAAGGCAGCCTGCTAGCCGATTTCAACGTCGAATTTACCTGGGCGGACGATGCATTCGCGGAGCTCTTCGGCTGCGAGCGCGCCGAGGTCAATCGGCGAGGCTGGCACAGTTTCGTCGATCCGCGCGACCGGGCGGCGGCTGCCCAATGTTTGGCGACGATCGCCGCCGGCTGCAACGCCCACATCGAACTGCGCATCGAGAGTGCCGTCGGCAAGCGACGCTGGCTGCGAATGGCCGGGGAACCGGTGCGGGATCTGGTCAGCGGATCCGTGACCGGGCTCATCGGCATGGCCGAAGACATTACGGATCGCAAAGTCCTGATGGAGCAAATGTTCGCCTCGGTCAATCGCGAGCAAAGACGAATCGGCAATGACCTGCACGACGAACTCGGCCAAGTATTGACCGGCGCGAGCCTGCTGCTGCGCGGCTGCCACACGAGCGCGCTGCGTGGCGAGCCCGTGACGCCCGGCGAAATCGACCGGGTGCTCGAACTGCTGGCCGGTGCAATCGAGAACACGCGTTCGCTGGCCCATGGCCTCGCTCCGGGCATGCTCGATTGCGGCGGCCTCACCTCGGCGCTGGAGAACCTCGCCGCTCAAGCACGGCGCTGGTCTGGTCTGGAGATCGCATTGTCCTTGAGCCCCGGGGATCTCGGTACCCTCGACGCATCGACCTCAGATCACCTCTACCGCATGGTTCAGGAGGCGATCACCAACGTGGCGCGGCATGCCCATGCGCGGCGCGCCGAGATCAGCACACGCCTCGAAGACGGTGCCCTGATCATCGAAGTGAGCGACGATGGCATCGGCATTCCGGCCAGCGTCAGCAACGGCTTTGGACTTCGCACGATTCGCTACCGGGCGCAGGCTATCGGAGCCGAGTTCGCGATCAATGCCGCCCGGCCGCGCGGCACCCGATTGTGCGTGCGCCTGCCGTTGGTTTCCGCCGCTGCAGCGGTGGCCGGCGCTACTTGACGGGTTTACGTTCGCCGAGCCAGCGGGCGATGTTTGCGGGCACGGATTTGCGGGCCTTGCCGCTGACATACATGCCTATGTGGCCGACGTCGACTCGCAGCGCTTCATAGTCTTCGCTGCCGACATGCGCGCCGAGCGGAATGCTCGCGCTCGGCGGAACCAGATGATCGTTCGCGGCATAGATATTCAGCACCGGGCACGTGACATTCTTGAGCCGCACCGGCCTTGAATCGAGGGTTAGCGCATCGCGGACCAGGCGGTTCTCCTGGAAAAACCACTGCAGAAATTCGCGAAATGCCCTGGCGGGCTGATCGGGGCTGTCGAAAATCCATTTCTCCATGCGCATGAAATTTTCAAGTTGCGCGCGATCGCCCTGCATCTGCAGAAGATTGACGTACTTCTGCTGGGTCAAGCGGAACGGCATCAGAGCGAGATAAACCAAGTTCAGGAATTCGCCGGAAACATTTCCCGATTGCGTCAACAGATCGACGTCGATGTGCTGGGCCCACTTCGAGAGTAAATTCTCCGGTGTCTTGAAATCAACCGGCGACACCATGGTAATGAGATTCGCTATCCGCTCGGGTTCGAGCGCCGAGTAGCACAAGCTCATCGTGCCGCCCTGGCAGACACCCAACAAATTCAGGGCGCGGATGCGGTTCTGCTTGAGAATGAACTCGATGCAGCGC
>CAYRAC010000494.1:0-3914 GCA_964422045.1 uncultured Steroidobacteraceae bacterium | reverse complement strand
AACCCGTGCTCGAGCGGGCGGCGCGCAGCGAAGGCTTCGTCCTGTTGCCGCGGCAGGAACGGCCGGTGGTGATCAATACCAAGGGAGCGTCCGCGTCGGGCAAGAGCACGCTGCGCCTTTTACAGAAGAAGCTGGCGGGCGACATCGGCGTGCGCTGGGCGGATTTCGCGCTCATCAGTCCCGACATCTGGCGCAAGTACTTGCTCGACTACGCCTCGCTCGGTGCCGCGTATAAATACGCGGGCGCTTTTACCGCCGATGAACTGCAAATCGTCGATCAGAAACTCGACCGCTACATGACGCGCAAACATCGGCGCGGCGAGATGACGCACCTGCTGATCGACCGCTTTCGCTTCGACAGCTTCGCACCCGATTCGGACGAGGCGGGCAGCAACCTGCTGACGCGCTTCGGCGCCGCCGCGTATCTGTTTTTCATGATTACGCCGCCCGAGATGTTGGTCGAACGCGCCTGGAAGCGCGGCCTCGAGTTCGGCCGCTACAAGGCGGTCGACGACACGCTCGCGCAGGCGGTGCAGGCATACAGCGGAATTCCCGACGTGTTCTTCACCTGGGTTCGCCGCGGCGACAAACGTATCCACTTCGAATTCCTGGACAACACGGTGCGCTTCGGTGAGCCGCCGCGCACCGTGGCCTTCGGCGACAACGACACCTGCAACATACTCGATGTGAAGGGAACGTTGGATATCGAGCGCTACGCGCGCATCAATATCAATGCGTCGAGTCCGCAGCAGCTGTACCCGGATGCCACGCTGCTCGAACCCGAGCGCAATACGGCTTTCCTGCGACGCTGCGTCGATGGATTTCGCGCGATCAATTTTGCCGATCGCGACAGCGGGCGAATCTATCTGCGCATGCAATCCGGCAAAGCCGTGTGGGCGGACCAGGCCGAACTGCAAGCCGCAGTCGCGGATCCGGACACGCGCTGCGGCATCATGTCGGTCGCAGGCGCGGCCTTGCAGGGTGATTTAGCACAAGCGCCCGGCGGTCCGCGCCTGCTCGATGGCGAACAGGCGGGTCACGCGAGAACGCTCGGGCAATGGGGTCTTTACCCGAGGAAGCCGCAGTAGCGGTCGATGTGCGTGGCGAGATCGAGAGTGTGCTGGCGCGTCAAGCGCTCCGCCAATTCGGTGTCGCGCCGTTCCAAGGCTTCGATGATTTTCAAATGATCGATGATCGAGCGTGCAGCGCGATCGCTTTGCGTAATGGTCGCACGGCGGATGGCGCGAACGTGGATCAGGAGGTTGCGCGTCGCGTCGACGATGGTCTGCGAACCGCCGAGCGCAATGACCGCCGTGTGAAATGCGATGTTGGCATCCGAGTACTCATCCAAATGCTCGGACGGCGGCGTGTTCTGGAACTCGTCGAACAAATGCCGCAATTTGGCGATTTCGGCGTCGGTGGCATACAGGGTTGCAAGCCGCGCCGCCATCGATTCGAGTGCCGCCCACATCTGCACCATCTCGATGATTGCGCGTTTCGACTTGCGGACGATGTAAATTCCACGCCGCGGTATGGTGCGTATGAAACCTTCCTGCTCGAGCAGCGACAGGGCTTCGCGAATCGGCGTGCGGCTGACGCCGAGCGCGGCGGTGAGTTGCCGCTCGTCGAGGCGCAGTTCTTGATTTGGATCGTAGATGTCGGTGTCGGCGATCGCGTTCTTGAGCAGCGTGTAGGCCTGGTCGCGCAAGCTGGTCGCATTCAATGGCGCGAGGGCGAGCGGAGTCGCCGCGGAGGTGCGTTGGACCAGCGTCGCGATGCCGTTCATGGGTTGTCTCGATTCCTTAAGACTGTTGTAAGAGCCGCTCGGCCCGGGCCACTGGCCTATTGCCGGAGAGCATGGCGCGTGGCCGATCGGGGGTTCCGAGTCCCCAATAGCGTCCATTGCGGCTCGCGCCCTTCAACAGCGAGGTCGGCAAAACCGTGTAGATCGCCACTGACGCTGCCGCAATCAATGCCATACCGAGACCACAAAAAACACCGAGTACCAATGTTTGCATACTTGGAAAACCCCGAGAGATCAGCTTACAACAACGCTTAAGCTCACTTGGGAGCATCGCACATGCAGATATATTATATTGCACTGAATATTTTCATAATGAATTAATCTGCTTCATGCTCAAGTTTTTCTCATCTATGCAGAAAATCCTATAGTTCTAGTGCTTTAGCGAGCACACGGTTTGCCGGGCGAGGAGTTTTTGGCCTGTTCCTTGACCAAAAACCTGTTTATATATGGTATACCACGAAAACTATAAAACTGGCGCGCGATCGATTTGAGCTTGGGGGACCGTCGATGACAACACAATTCCTTGAGCCGCGAGATCCCGCGATCAAACCAAGGAGAAATTCGGATGGCTGAGAACTCGAATTCCCGTCCAGCGTCCGCGCTGGCGAACCCGTGGGTGCAGCTCGTCATCGGGGTCATTTGCATGGCCTGCGTGGCGAATTTGCAATATGGCTGGACCTTGTTCGTCGATCCCATTGACGCCAAGTACCATTGGGGACGGGCGGCAATTCAGGTTGCCTTCACCATCTTCGTTGCCATCGAGACCTGGCTCATTCCCGTTGAAGGTTACCTGGTCGACCGCTTCGGGCCGCGCTGGGTGGTCATCGGCGGCTCGATCTTGGTTGCTGCCGCGTGGCTTCTCAATTCCGTCGCGAGCTCGCTGCCGATGTTGTACTTCGGGGCCGCGCTCGGCGGCATTGGCACAGGCTGCGTCTATGGCACCTCTGTCGGCAACGCGCTCAAGTGGTTCCCGGGCCGTCGCGGCCTTGCCGCCGGCATCACGGCCGCCGGATTTGGCGCCGGCGCCGCGATCACTGTCGGGCCGATCAAATCCATGATCGGCGCAGCGGGCTACGAGCACGCGTTCCTGGTGTTCGGGCTGATTCAAGGCGGAATCGTGTTCTTGAGTTCATGGTTGATGCTGGCGCCTCCGCCCGCGCTGATTGCGGCCAAAGTGAAGGCCAATCAGACCGCTCATGGCTATACGCCGATGGAAGTGCTGCGCAGTCCGGTCTTCTACGTCCTCTACGTGATGTTCGTACTGATCGCCGCGGGCGGTCTGACCATGACTGCATCGATGGCACCGATCGCCAAGGACTTCAAGATCGATAAGACGCCGGTCGAGCTGTTCGGGATGGCGATGCCGGCGCTGGTATTCGCGATTTTCCTGAATCGAATTTTCGACGGCGTGGGCCGGCCGTTCTTCGGCTGGTTGTCGGATCAGATCGGCCGTGAACATACGATGGCGCTCGCCTTCTTTGCCGGCGCGATCGCGCTCTACACGTTGAGCCAGGCCGGATCGAACCCGGTCGTGTTCGTGCTGGTCACCGCGTGCTACTTCGGCGTGTACGGCGAGATCTTCAGCCTGTTTCCCGCGACCCAGGGTGATACCTTCGGCGCCAAGTACGCTGCATCCAATGCCGGCATGCTGTATACCGCCAAAGGGACGGGCGTGCCGCTGGTTCCGTTCGCAGCCCTGATCGCAAAATCCCATAGCTGGGGCACGGTGTTCGCCGTGGCCATGACTTGCAACGTGATCGCCGGACTCATGGCGCTGTTCGTGCTGAAACCCATGCGCGTACGTCATTTCGCGAAGAGCCGCGAGGCGTTCCCAGTGAGCGCGGCCGCGGATGTGCGCGCCACGAGTACCACGTGATTTTCAAGGAGGCAACATGGCAGGCGTAAGTCCCACACCGATTCTGTCCAAGAGCACGACCGCCGAAGATACCCTGCAGCGCAAGAGCCGCGATGCCGGCGTGATCTCGGGCGGCCACCTGGTCGCCAAAGCGCTGAAGAGCGAAGGGGTCGATACCATCTTCACGCTCTGCGGCGGGCACATCATCGACATCTACGATGGCTGCGTCGACGAAGGCATACGCATCATCGATGT
>CAYRAC010000493.1:0-3918 GCA_964422045.1 uncultured Steroidobacteraceae bacterium | reverse complement strand
CGATGTCGAGCGGGAAGAACCCGTTAATGTTGATGATGGCGTTAGCAATGCCCGGTGCATCGCATGCACTTGGCTTGGGAGACATCCATGTCGATTCGGCGCTCAATGAGCGCCTTGCGGCGCAAATCGATATCGTCGGCGCGAGCGCCGACGAATTGGACGACCTGCGAGCCGCTGTCGCGAATCGCGAGACATTCTTGCGCTACGGCGCCGATCGACCGTCATTCTTGTCCTCCGCAACGTTCAATGTCGCGCACGACACGCAAGGGCGGCCGGTTCTTGCCATTCGTTCCACCGAGCCGTTCACCGAGCCGTTGGTAAATTTTCTGGTTGATCTGCGCTGGCGCAACGGAGAACTGATCCGCGAATACACCTTGCTGCTCGATCCGGCAGGATTCGCATCGGCAGTTCCAGCCGCGCCCCCCGCTGCGCGGCCGACGGTCGAATCGAAGACCCAGACGGTGGCGCGTCAAATCGAGGCGCCGACCGTCGTTCGTCCCGACGCCGAGCCGAGCGTCGATCGCTCGGGCCGCAAGACCACACAGATCAAGGTCGGTCCGAAAGCGACGCTGCGCGGCATCGCGTGGCGCATCGGCGAGCGCTCGCCCTCCGATCTGCAGAAAATGATGATTGCGATTTTTCGTGCGAACCCGAGCGCATTCGACGGCAATATCAATCGTCTGTATCTTGGCGCGGTTCTAACCATTCCTTCGGAAGCGCAGTTGGCAGCCATCTCGGCGGATGAGGCCAAGCGCGAAGTTCACGCGCAAATGACCGCCTGGCGCGAGACTGCGCGACCCGCGGTCGCGTCCGCCTCGATCGCCGCCCTCCCCGCGGCAACGCCTTCGAGTGCCGTGACGCCGCTTGAAGCTGCGGCCGCAGCGGCGCCGCTGCTTTCACTTCCCACCGCACCCGCGTCGGCAGACCCGGCCGCGCCGGCCGCTTCGACACCGGTGGCCGCGAGCGCGGCGCCGACCCCGGCGGAGTCGGCCGCCGACGAGGCGCTCGACCGCAGAGTGCATCAGCTGGAGCAGGAGCTCGGTGAGTCGAAGGGCATCCTGGAAAGCCAGAACGATCAACTGCTCGATCTGCAGCAAAAAGCGGCTCGAGCCGCGAAACCGGCGCCTGCAGAAGTCGCGCCCGTAAGCCAAGTACAGCACCTCGAACCGCCCGCGGGACGCGCATCTCTGGCGCCCACCCTGACAGGTCTCGGGATATTGGCGGCGGCTTTGGCGGGTCTGTATATCAAACTGCGCCGCAAGCCCAAGAAGGACGCGGAAGCCGCTGAGACCGACAGCTTGGTGGATAGAGTGGTTGCAAGCGCGGAGCTAGCGCCGCCGCAGCCGCTGCCCGAAATGCAGGCGCCGCTGCCGGCAGCGCCGTCGTCACCGGCATGGCCGGCGCCGGACAGCGGCCCGCGCATGGTCGCGCCCGAACAGCTCGTGGTGAGCAGGAAAGCCGCCGACCCGAGCGAAGAGGACATCGCACTCGAGCGTGCCATCGAGGCCGCGGCCATTTACGAAGCGACGCATCCGATGCTGCCGCTGGTAACGGACTCGCTGCCACCGGAAGCGACGTCTGCGGCCCCCGCCACGCAGGATTTCACCGCGATTACCGCGACCTCACTGCTCCCCGCGCAAGACTCCACAGAGCGGCTGCCGTCGCAGGCCGGCATCGCGCGCGCGGAGACGGCCAATGCGCGCATGGAAACCAAGCTCGACTACAACCTTGTCGATCTGGATATGACCGTGCAGCACGTTCATATGCCGAGCGTGCTCAACGAAAACCCGGTGATCAAAGAACGCCGCACGAATCTTGCCGACGTGCTGAAGCTCGCCCTCGAGCGCGAGCCCAATCGGCACGACCTGCGGATGAAGCTTCTGGAGTTGTATTACACGCAGGCGAGCACCAACCGCAATGGCTTTCTCGAGGTGGTGCAGAAACTCGCGCAGGATCGGGACTTCCGGCAAAGTGCCGAATGGGAAAAGATCGCCTCGATGGGCCGGCAGATCGCCTCCGACAGCCCGTTGTTCATCGATGAATTGGCCGGCGAAGACGACGATCTGTCGATCGAGCGCAAGAGCGCCTGACGCGCGGCTGCCGAACCCCTACGAAGCGATGACGGCGAGTGCCGGTGCCTCGCGTGTCCCGTTGAGCTTGATATTCAGGCGCAGCTCGTTCGCGGAGTCGGCGTTGCGGATGGCTTCGTCATAGGAAATATCGCCCGCGTTGTAGAGCTCGAACAACGACCAATCGAAAGTGCGCATCCCCAATTCGCGCGACTTCGACATGATGGCCTTGATCTCGTGAAAGTCCCCCTTGAGGATCTTATCGGCAATGATCGGCGTGTTGATCAAGATCTCCATGGCGGCTTTGCGTCCCTTGCCATCGACCTTGCGGATCAGGCGCTGCGAGACGATAGCTTTGAGATTGCTCGACAGGTCCATCAGCAATTGCTTGCGCCGCTCCTCGGAGAAGAAATTGATGATTCGATCGATGGTCTGATTGGCGCTATTCGCATGCAGCGTGCCCAAGCACAGATGCCCGGTTTCGGCAAACGCCACCGCATGCTCCATCGTTTCGGCGTCGCGTATCTCGCCGATCAGGATGACGTCGGGCGCCTGGCGCAGCGTGTTCTTCAGGGCGTGATGCCAAGAGCGGGTGTCGATGCCGACCTCACGGTGTGTGACCAAGGACTGGTGCGATTGATGCACGAATTCGACCGGATCCTCGACGGTGATGATATGGCCAGGCGTCGAGCGGTTACGATGATCGATCATGGCGGCCAGCGAAGTCGACTTGCCCGAACCGGTGGCACCCACGACCAACACCAATCCGCGGTTGGTCATGACGATATCTTTGAGAATCTCCGGCAACTCCAGCGACGCTAAATCGGGTATCTCGGCCGGAATGGTCCTGATGACCATGCCGACCTGCTGTTGCTGGACGAACACATTGACGCGAAAGCGCGCGACGCCGGGGATCGAAATCGCGAAATTGCACTCGAGTTCCTTGGCAAACTCCTCGCGTTGGCGCTCGTTCATCAGGCAGTGAGCCAACTGCCGTGTGAAATCGCCCGCGAGTTTTTGGGAGGTCATCGGCCGCATCGTGCCGTGAGCCTTCATGCTTGGCGGGAATTCGTTGGAAATGAACAAATCCGAGCCCGATGCCTTGGTCATGGCCGTCAGCAATTTGGTTAAGTAGGATTTTGCTTGCTCGTCGGTCATCGGCATGCCGCCCGTTGTTGGTTCAAAGCCGACTATATCCGGGCGAACTCGCAGCCGTCCGCGATGGAGTTATCAAACGCGATGACAGCTATTGCCCGGTGCTGCGCGTTGCAACGCCGCGGCGCACGTCCGTGGACAGCCAATACGCATCGTCGGAGGCATGGCGCTGCAAACAACCACTCGGTCGCGCATCGGCGCATTTTGCCGTGGCGCCGGCCGGTGAGTCCGCCGATTGGCTCACGCCCGAGAATCAGGCTGTGCTGCAGGCGACGCTGCGAACGACGCCGCGCAGCCGCTGCAAATCATCGTGCCGCGTGCTGATGTCGCGCCGATCGGCCGCGAGCCTCAAGTCGCGCAGCACTTCGAGCGAGCGCAGCAGGACCGGCAGCGGCGGTCCGCTGGCGGTGATCCCGGCGAGCTCCTCATCGACGAGCTCGCCGGCGGGCCGCTCGATGAATTTTTTGACCAAGCCGTCGTGGTGCTGCGCAGCGGCCTGCCCGAACAGATCGCAGACCTCGAGGTATGCACGCGCGTTCTGCTGAAACCAGTCGGCCTGCGAATGCGTGTCGACCAGCGTCAACAGCTCATCGAGCAAACTGGTGCGCGTCATGCAATCGCGCAACCGCCCCTGGTCGGAAGGCAGCATGAACAGCATCTTGTCGACCAGCAGCTGGGCGTAGTAAGGATCATT
>CAYRAC010000492.1:0-3925 GCA_964422045.1 uncultured Steroidobacteraceae bacterium | reverse complement strand
CGTCAAACTTCTACTGCCTCCCCGGCAGAGCCGGGGGGTCTCCTTTTGTACTAGATCCGAGTCCTTCACATGGGCTCCATTAACCTGCACCTTCGAGGACGATACCACTGCAGTCAGCGGGCTGCCCTGCAGCGTCATCACATCGCCCGATTTCATGTCTCGAGCCGTGACGTGTCCCGCGATCACGTGATAGTCAACACTGCCTTCAGTTTTGCAGAATCTCTGAGGAGCGCATCCACTGCACCGGCCGGAAGCAGCGAGAATTCACCTGCCACTCAGCTCGTATGCGGCCAAGAGGGAAAGTATGCGCCGTGTGCGCCGCACCTGCGGATTGTGACAGAAAAAGCATCTTTGCGTTGCCGAGCGAATCTTGTCTTGCAAACTCTGAGTGACACGCGATCGGTTTGGTCGGCGGGGAGTTTTGTCGCGCTCCAGCGACGCGGAGACTACCAATGTCCCGACAGGCATGGCAGGAGTGCCGGAAACGTGTAGCGTGAAGCTCTGCTTGAATTCGGTAGCAATGGCCGAATCCTTAATCAGGAATATCTTATGGACACTGGAATGAAACTGAATGATTGTTTGACCTTGGGGGCCATCGTAGTGGGGCCAACATTCGCCGTAGCCATCACCTTGATCATCGAGAAGACCCGCAGAACGACGGAGCGGCGACTGCATATTATGCGCATGCTGCTCGCGACTCGTCATATGCCCGCGGACGCCAGTGTTACATGGCGATTAATCTCATCCCGGCCGAGTTCAACGATCGGCCGGACGTGATGAACGCATGGCGAACATACCACCAGCAGGGCCGTGAACGCGTCGACCCGTCTCAAGAGATTGACCACCAAGAACGCGTCACCGTTGCGCAGAGTGGGATGATATTCAGCGTCATGCGCGCGCTCCCGGAGATCGCCGCCACGATAAAGAAGCACGGTGAGCCACCCAAACCATCGTAGACCATCGTCTTGGAGCCGGCGTGTGGATTCCGGGAGCCTGTCGGTAAATTCGAGGGATCATTTGAACCGGACAGCAACTCGTCGCCACAACTCTTGAAAACGGCGGTTATAATACGCAATGGCTAAGACGACACCCATGGCGACGCTACTCCGGTGTGCCGGGCTTCTGTTCGTGGTGTTCTTAACGCCGCGGTTTGACTCAGCGGATGCCAGCAACGATGACACCGCGGCGACTCAGGTACAGCACCTTGATACTGCACTGCTTGAGTCCATGCAGGCCGGGTCTGCCATAAGCGCCGGCGACCGCTACCACAAGCTCGAACCGGTCATCGAACAAGCTTTCGACTTGCCACTCATGACAAGTCTCGCGGTAGGCCCAGAGTGGGCGAACTTCTCGGCCGAGCAGCAGCGGGCGGCAATCGCGGCGTTCACTCGACTGACCATCGCCAGCTATGCCCACAACTTCCGCGTATATGGTGGGGAGAGATTCGAGATTGACGCCAACATTGTAAGCCGCGGCGTCGACAAAGTCGTGCAGACACGCCTCATTCCTCGTCAAGATCAGCCAGTGAATCTAATCTATCGAATGCGCGAGTCAGGCGGCGTTTGGAAAATCATTGATGTTTATTATGGCTCGATCAGCCAGCTGACGACGCGTCGATCAGACTTTGCCGGTCCGGTGGCTTCGGGCGGGGCGCAGGCTTTAGTTGCTCATTTGAATTCGCTCAGCGACGATCTTATGAAGTGAGGTTGTGCTCGGTATCGATGGGAGGTGGTCCCATTAAGGCAGGCTGGAAAAGCAGTGCCGACACTAAGGTCCACACCAGAGAGATCATGAGCAACTCGCCCATGCTGGCGGTACCTGGATGGCTGGAGGCCCAGAGGCTGCCGAAACCGGTGGCAGTCGCCAGCGCGCTGAAAAACACGGCTCGAGCCAGACTTGAGGTCAAAAGGTGCGAGCCGCCCGAACGCCAGGACATCACGAAATAGATATGAAAGGCAACCCCGATTCCGAACAACAGCGGCAGGGCGATGATGTTGGCGAAGTTCAACGGTTGGTGGATCACCACGCAGGTCCCCATGGTCAGGAGCCCGGTTAGAACGATGGGTGCCATGGTGATGGCTGCATCGCGCACGCGCCGTAACACCAGCAATAACAAACCGGTGATTACGACAAACGAGAGCACACCGGCTTCGATGAACGCATCCACCACCGCTCGACCGCCCTCATAAATGCTGATCGCGGTGCCCGTAGCATCCGGCGCCACCCGGAGCCCAGCCGCAATGAATCGGCTAAGCACAGCATTATCGTTCGAGTCTCCTTTTGGAGTAACTGAGATTCGTGCGCGCCCGTCCGGAGTCAGCCAGTCTCGTACCACCTCAGGCGGAAGGGTTTTAATGCTGATAGGTTGAGGCTGCAATAAATCGCGGATTTGATCGAGTACTGTGACAAAGCCGGGTATTAGCAACTGGGCTGCCCTGATATGCGCTGCTGGATCGGCCTTTGCTAGTTCGCTAAGTTCGTCGGCGAGCCGCAGGACATCAGCGCGCATCGGCGCGTCGTCGCTGAGCGTTTGTCGCAGATCAACCGCGGTCCGGTTCAGACTGGACGCAACCTGCTCGTCGGTCGGCGGCTGCGCAACGACAAGCGGGTTCAGTGTGAGATCGAGAAGATTCGCCGCGTCGGTAATGATTGCGATCTTTTCGTCCTGATCGGCCGGGATGAAACTCGACAAAGTGCGAACATCTGAGACCTCCGCGAGGCTTCTGAACTCGGCGGCAACGTGGTCCGCCTGCGCGAGGGTGGGGCGGACAATCTCGAGAGTGTTCGGCGACTCATCCGGATCGCGCATCAGATCAAACAATGTCGCGACCGATTCCGCCTGGGCACTGCGCAGATGAATCGGATTGAAGTCAAAGTGCAGGAACGGCAACAGGGCGCAGGAGATCGCCGCACCGATGATACCGATCGTCACCACGATGGTTCGGTGGTCAAGCACAAAGTTGTCGATCAAAGTCAGCCGCGCGCTCGCAGAGCGTGCGGGTGCACCGGGCGGCCGGGTGAGATAAATCAAAGCAGGCAATAAAGTGAGATTGAGCAGTAGGGCGACGAACATGCCGAGGCCGGCTATGATCCCGAGCTGGGAGACTCCATAGTACGCCGTGGGTCCGAAGGCGAGGAAACCGGCTGCGATCGCGGTGGCAGCCAGGCTCAGTGAGCTGCCCATCCCTTTTCCGGTCGCGATGAGCGCCGCGCGCACGCTTGCTGGAGTACCCCGTTCGGCGCGATAGCGGACACTGAATTGAATCCCGATGTCGATTCCCAATCCCACGAATAATGGGATGAAAGCCACGGAGATCACGTTGAACCGATGGAACACGGCCAGCCCCAGCGCTGCCGCCGTCACCAGGCCCACCAGGGTGGTTGCAATGATGGAGGCGATCAGCCAGGCCGACCGGACGGCCATCCACAGCATCAGAATGATTGCGCAGCTCGCGAGACCCGCAATCAGGGCAGCGCGCTCGGCTAGCGTGGCGAACTCTTCATCCTGCAACGGCACATTGCCGGTGAGTCGCACGAGGACACCGTGGTTGCGATCAAGTTGAAGAGTTTTAGCTGCTGTCCGGATAGCGTCCGTTGACCGTTTGCCCGGTTCGAGTTGGGCGAAGTCGAGCGCCGGCTCAACGAGAACGATGTGTCGCAGGTCGCGCTTGTCTGGCGCGCGTCCCGTGATCAGCGTGCGCCACGAAAAATAGGAAGGTTTGCCTGTGGTCAAGCCTGCGAGCGCGTCGGCCAATGTCCGAATGGGAACGCGAAGATCTTGCAAGGAGGCCTGGCCGCTTTTTACGCCTTGCAGCGTGGTGGACAGCGTATTCATAAGCCCGCGTATCGATGGATCGGACGCCATCGGTCCAAGGAACGGCTCGGCCTTGATCAGTTGAGCCGTGACGGTCCGCACGTCCTTGGT
>CAYRAC010000491.1:0-3929 GCA_964422045.1 uncultured Steroidobacteraceae bacterium | reverse complement strand
GGCACGTAGCGGCGCGACAGCAGAGCGGCCAATGCCGCCGCGCCGCCCGGTTCCGTTACAACACGCAGCGTTGCCCAGAGCCGCCGCTGGGCATCGCGAATGGCGTCATCCGACACCAACACCGTCGCGTTCACGAGGCGGCGAACGATGGGGAACACCAACTCGCCCACGCGGCGCGGCGCGAGCGAGTCGGCGGCCACGCCGCCTGCCTCGGCATCCACCGGCTGGCCGGCCTCGAGCGCACGCGTGAGCGTGGGTGCGAGCTCGGGCTCGACTCCCACGATTTTTATGCGCCCCGCATACCAGGCGGAAATTCCGGCAATCAAGCCGCCGCCGCCGACCGCGACCAACAACGTGGTGATGCCGCCTGCCTGTTCCTCGAGTTCCAAACCGACGGTGCCCTGGCCCCGCAAGGTCTCTTCTTGATCGAAGGCGTGAATGCGCAGAGCTCCGGTGTGCGCGGCCCAGGCTTCGCTCGCGGCCAGCGCATCGGCGTAACGCTCCCCGGACACGACCAAATCGGCACCGCAGTCGGCTATCTGCTTAAGCTTCGTCGACGCGGCCACCGTGGGTACGAATACTTTGGCCGGCACCTTGCATTTCTTGGCCGCATACGCCACCGCCACTCCGTGGTTGCCGCCCGACGCCGCCACCACGCCGACCTTGGGGATGTTGCGCGTGAGCAGATGGGTGAAGGCACCGCGTACCTTGAACGAGCCCGCATGCTGCAAGGATTCGAGTTTCAAGGTCAGAGGCTCGGCATCGATGCCGAAATCCGCCGCATCGACCACCAGGGTCGGCGTGCGCCGAATGTGCGGCCGGATGAGGGCGTAGGTCGCGAGGATCTGTTGCGCCGAGATCATGCTGCTGTTAGCGCTCACCTTGACGGTTGCCGCCAGTGTAGCGGGTAACCTCACGCGGCAGCAGCCAGAGCGCGAGCGCCGAGCGGTGCGCGGGATCGTGGTAGACCGTGTTGTCCACGGCAATCTGCCGGCGATTCTCACCGAGCGCTTCACCGGTGTTGGGGTTGACGTCGAACCGCGGGAAATTGCTGCTGGAGATATCGAGCCTGATGCGGTGACCTTTTTTGAATACGTTCGCGGTGTCGAAGGGGCGGATGAGCATCGAGTAGACCTGTCCCGGCGCGAGCAGCCGCCGCGTGGGCGAGGCGTCCCGGTAGCTCGCCCGCAAAATGCCGTCGGTGAGATTCATATCGAAGCCCTGCGGGAAACTCTCGCTCGGCGGATAGACATCGATGAGTTTCGCGGTGAAATCGGTGTCGACGCCGCTCGAGGCGGCGAACAGCGTAATCTCCACGGGTCCGGCGACGGCGACATCGCTTGGCAACGGCGCGGTTTCGAACACTAAGATGTCGCTGCGTGCGCGCAGCGGCAAGAACGGCGCGCGTGAACCCGGCATGTCGGGCCGTTCGCGCTGATCGTAGGCGCCGTCCGCGAGGCGCTTCGAAACGCCGCCGCCAATCGTCGGCACCGGGTGCCCGGGATCGAAGTGATAGGTCGTCGAGGCAGGCTCCGTCGGGAGCGCGGCCTCGCCGCTCAGAGATCCATCGCCATGCAGATAGAAGGCGGTGCGCTGCGCGGCGGCCGGCGGCCATTGTTTGGCCTCGCGCCACTCGCCGCCGTGCACGAGCCGGCCGCGCTCGTCCTTGTGACCGTCGCCGGTGCCCATCAGAAAGTACTGTACCGGCGCGCGCTCCACGGCCGAGGTCTTGCGGCCTTTCAGGTAATAATCGAACCAGCGCAGATGAAACGCCGTGTCGAAATCGCTGATCGCAGCCGCGCTGCCGAACGCAACATCGCCGGCGTAGTCGGCCGTGTTGCCATGATGCGTCCACGGCCCGATGAGCAGCTGAATGGGCGACTTCTTGATCGCGCTGAGCGAGCGGAAATTCTCGATCGTGCCGCGCAAATAAATATCGTACCAACCGCCGACATGCAGCATGGGGATATCGGCGGTTTGTGCGTAGTACTTCTGCCATTGCATGCCAAGCGTTTGCCAATGCGCGTCGTAATCGGATTGGGTGGCTTCGTCGAGATAGTAGCCTTCATACGTCGGTGCGATGGCGAGCGGACTCAAGCCCTTGCGCAGCGGCAGAACCGAATACCAATCCGTGACTTTCTCCCGGCTGAGCAGCGCTTGGGTAATCGGGTCCTTGGCATCTTCGAGCGCCTGCGACCATGCCCAAGTGAGCTGGCGCCCCATTTCGAAGGCGCCGTCATAGCGGACCGAGTGATCCCAGGCGTTCGACATCCCGCCCATGTTGATGACCAGCGTGTTCAAATGCGGTGGGTTGAGTTTCGCGGCATCGGCCTGCGTGTGAGCCGCATAGGACGTACCGTACATGCCGACTTTACCGTTGCTGTAGGGCTGCCCTGCCGCCCATTCGATGGTGTCGTAGCCGTCGTACGCATCGTAATCATAATACTTGACGAACACGCCCTGCGAGCGATGCCGGCCACGCGTGTCCTGCACCATCACCACGTAGCCGTGCTCGGCCAGCGTCTCGGCGATCGCGACCGTCGCTGCCTCGGATTTATCATAAGGCGTTCGATGCAACAACACCGGCAAGCGTTGGGTGACGGCTGCGCCGCCGTTGGCGGGTCGGTAAATGTCCGTCGCCAGCGAGATGCCGTCGCGCGCGCGCACCATGACGTTGAGTTGTCGCGAGACTGCGGAGTACGGGGCCTGCGCCGACGATCCCGTGTCGGCCTGCGCGCTTAAGCTCAACAGTGCTGCGATGAGCAGCACCGGCGGTCGAGCCCATCGGCAAACCCGCATTACGGGCCGTTCGAAGTGGTTAATGGGTGCTGAGCGGGTATTTTGACAATGAGATACGTGAACGGCGCGTTGGCAGCGACCGTCACCAGGTGCGGGGATCCCGCCGGTATCAGCAGCAGATCGCCGGCGGCCACGGCGTACTCGCGTCCGCCGCTCTGTTCGCCGCCGCGCCATTCATTGGCCTCGGTCTGGCGATTACCCGTGACACGTCCACCCACGGTGACCGTCGCGCGGCCACTTTCGACCAACAGGATATCGTCGAGAGCCGCGTGCACCTCGACTTCGCCTGTTTTATCGCGTCGCGCAATCAGTATCGTCGATTCGGGCCTGCTCGAAACCGCTTTGAAGTCGAAGCCGTCGACTGGGTGAGCCACCTGGGCTGCAAGCTGCGCCGCGGAGAAGTACTGGCCCTCGTCCACTTTCGCTCTCTTGAGGTCGCCGCGGGCAACGAGGCTCACGAGAAGGAGTACCGATAAACCCGTCGCGCGAAGGATTGCTGTACTCATGGTCGCCGCCTGTCGGAGTTGGGGGAAGGAATAGTAACGAATATTCTGTTCCCGTTACTCCCTAACGGCCACAAGTAAGAAGCGGCGGCGCAGGGCGCCCCTTTGGCGCCGCCAAGTCATCCAGCACCACGGTTGTCGGTCAGCGCTGCAGCCCGGCAAGCTGTGTGTCGCGCAACTTTTGCGCCGCGAGCCGCTGCAGCCCAGGCTCTGCCTTGGCCATCGACTCGGCAATACAGGCTACATAGTCCGGCTGATGCGACAGGCTCAACGGGTCTGCGATGCGGCGGCAAAGCTTGCGTGCGAGCTCGTGTATGCGCTTCCGAGCGATGAGGACATCGGCGGGATTCGCCAGGTCGAGATCGGCCATTGTCACTTGTGAAGAGATTCTGCCATACGCGGCATTCGAGGAGGCATCGGCAAACACGAGCGACCCGCCCGCCATGCAACAGAGGACGCCGACCAAGCTGGCTGCTGCAATTCGATTTTGATCCATGACATTTCTCCTTGATTCGGGTTAGAGGGTTCGAACGCAAGCTTTCATGGCTGCGATGGGGGCCAGTGTTTCTCGCATGCCGCGCCACTGCGACGAATGGCAGGCATAGGGAACGTCGAGCGTGTCGCCCT
>CAYRAC010000490.1:0-3932 GCA_964422045.1 uncultured Steroidobacteraceae bacterium | reverse complement strand
CGGTCCCCTTGTTCGCGAGCAGTGCAATGGAACCAGACGCTGCCGTCGGCGTGAAAGCGTTGGCTGTCGCGTCCGAACTCAAGACCGCTCCCCCGTCGATCAGCAACGCCGGCACACCCCCGCTATCCGCGCCGCTGGCATCGAGGATCACGTTACCGGCCGTGGCGGTGCCGGCTGTCGATACGTCGATCGCTCCGCCCGTGACGTGAATCGAGCCGCCAGTGACGCGGATGTTGCCCCCTGGCCCGGAACTGAGTCCCACGGTGATCGATGTGAGCGAGCTGCCGCCCGACAAGCTGACGGCTGCCGGCGTCGTGATAATAATATTATTTCCGGGGGGTCGACCGCTGGTCGATGTGGCGACGGTCGCACCATCCGACAGCGTGATGGGGCCGGACGACTGCAACGCGACGCTCACCGGCGTGTTGCCGACACCTCCAGATCCTCCGTGAAACGAGGTGGATAGAACTGACGCACTGTCCAGCGTGAGAGCGGTCGTCCCGATGAGCGTGATGGGACCCGCTTGATTGTTGGTCGCATTCGTCGCGACGGTGCTGGCGGAGTCGATTCTCAAACTCCCGGCCGAAGCATCGACGGTGACCGCACCCGCCAACGCCCCGACGGCGAAGTTGATCGAGGGCGTCGTCGATGAGATCGTTGCGCCGCCCGTGATGAGCAGCGCATCGCCGGTTCCGCCTTGGGACGGACCGACTCCGGCGCTGCCCGTGGCCGTGATGGTCACATTGCCTGCTGTTCCCGTTCCCACCGTGCTCGCATTGATGGACGCGCCGGAGATAAGGACGGACGGACCGCTGATCGCGATGCTGCCCGCATTGCCCGGAAGCAAACCAAAGGCCGGTGCCAAGCCCGTGGTGATGCTTCCACCTTCGATCAAGACAGCCTGAGTGGGCCCTTGGCTTCCGTTCCCGCTGATGTTGACGTTTCCGCCGTTGCCGGTCGTTTGGGTGGTCGACACGAGGGTGCTCGTCTGAATGGACAACTCGCCGCCGCTCGAGACATTGATGGTTCCCGCGTTGCCGGTCGATTGGACCGGCTCGTCGGCGCCGCCACCTCCGAACTCCGAGTTGCTCGCCGACACGCGGCTATTCGCGATCGCGACCGAACCGCCGCTGATAGTGACGTTTCCGGCCGCGACGGCACCGCTCGTGCCCGTGCTCAACGTGGTCGAGCCGCTCACCGCAATCGCACCCGAGGCGGTGAGCGAAATGTCGGCCGGTACGAGTGCGGTGGAACTGACCACGCCGGATGGACTCTCCTGCACCCCGGTCACGCTCGGCGGCGACGCCTGCGTACTCAAGGTGGCGCCCGACAGCGTGATTTGCGAACCCGCGAGCGAGATGATTCCGGCTTGTCCCGCATGAGCGCCGGCGCCCGTCGGGTTCGGATCGCCCGCCTGCGTCGAGAGCCCACCCCCGGACACCACGATTCCGCCGGCCGGCGCCTGCAGTGTAATCGTCCCGGCGTTGGCAATGGAGAGGGTCGTCGCGCCCGGGCTGATCGACGTATTCCCTTCATTCGCGTTGGAGACCAATGTCGCCCCGCCGTCGATCTGAATCGCATTCGCCGCGCTGCCCGCCGCGGTGAGGGTGATGTTGCCCGCATCGGCGCCATTCAGCGTTTGCGAAGAGAGCGATCCGCCGTGGATGCCGATCGTATCGCCGCTGACGGCGATGCTCGCCGCGGCGCTGCTGGTCGGCGAACCTTCCTGCTGCAAAAGATTATTGGTCGTGACGCTGGAACTCGTCAGATCGACCGGTCCGCCGGCGGAAGAAATCGTGACCCCCGGCAAGGAGGCGCTGCCGACCGTGCCGCCGGGATTCGTGGTCGTCAGGGCGCTGCTGGTGA
The DNA here is from genome assembly GCA_964422045.1 of uncultured Steroidobacteraceae bacterium. Taxonomy (GTDB): domain Bacteria; phylum Pseudomonadota; class Gammaproteobacteria; order Steroidobacterales; family Steroidobacteraceae; genus Bog-1198. The sequence goes on along the minus strand of CAYRAC010000490.1, from coordinate 2,066 downwards.
GCGTCACGCCCGCCGAACCGCCCGCCACCGTGATCGTGCCGCCGGTGGCGATAGTCGTGTCGGTGAGCGCCGCGGAAGATTGCGATTGGATGGTGACGTTGCCGTTTTGACTGGTGGAGATGCTGACCGGCGTCGTCGCCGAGCCGACCGTCAGCGCTGCGCCGGACGCCAGTGTCACATTGCCGCCGGTGCCCGGGTTGAGCGAGGCCGCTTGGATGCTGAGCGCGCCGGACGTGGTGGCCGGCAGGAAGCCGAACGCCGTCGGGCTCGCGGTCGACAGCACCGAGGGCGTGGGCGCGCTGCTCTCGAGCGCATACCAACGCGAGTTGTCGGCGAACTGGATGAAGTCCGCCGAGCCGATCGCGAGGCCCGCCGGCACGTTGATGGTCGCGCCGGCGCCGATGGTCACGCCCGCCGGATTGATGAACCAGAAATTCGCGCCGGCAATCGATGAGGTCAGCGTGCCGTTGATGGTGGTCGGCTGCAGGCCGTTCGGCGCGCCGATGCCGGTGACGCGCGAAATGACATTGGAAATGTTCAGATTGGTGGAGTTGCTGAAGCTCGCGGTCTCGCCGCCCGCGACGATGAAAGTGGCGAAACTCTCGAACAGGTTGCTGCCGCTCAGGTAGCCGGTGTTCGCGGCGTTGATCGAATAGATGCCGTTCACCAGCGGCACCGTGGTGGTCGTGCCGTGCGGCTGATTGGGCAGCGTGTTGTCGAACACGACGGAGCCCGCGCCGAGCGCGTACGCCGCGCCGAGCGCGGCGGCGACGCCCGAGATTTTGCTGATGATGCGTGTCATAGCGTTACAGCCAATTGCCGATGAGAAGATAGGGTGCCCAGTAGCTCGGGTGCTTGAACTCGGCGGAGTGCAGCAGCGCGAGCTGCGAGTCGCGCAGGCTTTGCGCCTTGCTCTCCCCGCCCGCCTTGCGGCTCTTATAGAAGGAACCCATGAGCGCGGCGGTGGCCTCATCGCTGATCGACCAGAGCGAGGCGAGCGCGCTCTTGGCGCCGGCCTGGATCGCGACCCCCGCGAGTCCGAGCGCCGCACGGTCATCCCCCGCCGCGGTGCTGCAGGCGCTCAGCACCAGGAGGTCGAGCGGATCTTCGCGCTTGCCGAGCGCCGTCTGCAGACCGTCCATCGTCAGGCGGCTGTCGAAGGTCAGGATGAAGGACTGGCGATGATCGGCGCTGAACTCGCCGTGCGTCGCCAGATGCGCCACCGAGAATCCGGGCTTGGACAGATCGCTGCGGATCGATGCCAGGCTGAAGGTCTGGTTCTCCAGCGACTCGCTCGGAAAGATCGCGCTGATGGTGCGGATTTCGCTGTCGACGCTCGGCAGTCCGACGAAGCCTTGCACGCTCTCCGTCAACCCGGCGAGCAGCACGCGATTCGTGGGCGCCGTCGCGAGCGTCGGGATCAGCGTGATCGCGGGCGTCGTTGCCACCGCGAAGCGCTCGATCAGGAACTGCTTGCCGTCGTACAGCACGGCGAGCGGAATGGTGCGCAGCGGACCGCTCGGCACGAACACCAGGGTGTCGACCTTTTGGCTCTCGAGCCAGGGCGCGGCATCGCCGAGCAGCCAGTGATACAGAGCCTCGGCGGGCTTGCGATAACTGTCGCCCGCGCTCGGCTGCTCGATGCCGAGGCGCAGCCGACGCACGTTCGCGGTGATCTCGCCGCGCGACACTGGCGCCGAGAAACGCCGCAGCGTGCCACCGGTCTCGATCAGCACCTCAATACGGTCCGCCAGCAGGATCGGATATACCACCGCGGCGCCCGGGATATTGATGCCCTTGGCCTCGGATGCGCCGCTGGTCACGCAGCCGTTGTCGAAATAGTCCTGGACTTCCGCCCGTTTCAGCGACTCGAGCTGATCGCGCACGTCGCGCAGCACCTGTTGCTGCTCGGCGCTGCCGTCGGTGAGCGCGGCGGCCTGGCGCAGGTGCACATCGGCGTAGTCGAGATATACCGGCTCGACCCGGGATGAGTAGGCCTGGCGCGAACTCGCGAGCACATCGGCGCGGATGCCCGACAAGGTGAACAGCGCGCCGTCGAAGGACTG
>CAYRAC010000489.1:0-3943 GCA_964422045.1 uncultured Steroidobacteraceae bacterium | reverse complement strand
TCATGGGTGCCGACGGCCGTTTCATTAAATCGAGCGCAAGGCTCTCGGCTTTTTCCATCTGCGCCGTGCGCAGGCAGTGACGTAGATGAGCAATATCCAGAACATCGTCCCGGATGCCGGCCGTCCGTGAGAACTGCTGCTCCGCCAGCGCGCGATCACCGGATTCACCCGCGACGAAGGCACGCGCGACGCTAAACGCCGCGCAGCTGCCGATGAGCCGTTCTCCGTCGGCGACCACTTTGAGCGCCGCGTCCCAGGCGTGTGCCTGCGCGAGTGCACCGAACCAAGCCAGGCGTAGCGGCAGGTGTTGCGGCCGAGCAGCACAGGCGGCCGCGTAGCTACGCGCGAAGTTCAGCGAATCACCTGAACTCCAGCGCAGCGCGGCGAGGCTCTTGTGTCCGGCCAACCATTCCGGCTGAGGCGCCAGGGTTTCGGCCAACAGGGATTCCGCGGCCGCCCGCTGACCTTGCGCCGCCAGCGATGCCGCCCAGCCGTTGATCGGCGCGAACTTGTCGGCCGCAAGTTCATGCGCGCGTTCGAACAGTGTCGCCGCTGAAAATCCGGCATCGAGGCTTGCCTGGGCATGGGCTAACGCGGTGAGAGGTTCGCGCGGATTGAGCTTCGCTGCCCGCGCAAAGGCGTTGGCGGCCTCCGGTATGCGCTGCTCCTCGCCGAGAGCGAATCCGAGCAGCTGCCAGGCGTCGGCTAGCGCGGGCGCGTGCCCGACAATGAGCTCAAGTAACGCCGCGGCGAGCTCGCTGCGGCCCGCCATGAGCGCCTCGCGCGCCAAGCTGATCGCAGGGGATAGCTGCGTTTTGGGCAAATCCCGAGTCGGCGGCGCAGCTTCGAGCGCAGCACGCAGCTCTCCGTAGCGAGTCTCGATCTGATTCGGGTCGATGGTCATCGGCAGCCATCATGCTACCCGAATCGCTCGCGGATGAAGCATATTGTAGGGTGTACTGCGGAGATGGCGAATGGCACTCACGGCGGCCGCGATATTCCTCAGCGGTCCGTGTGCCGCGGCAGCGCCGTCCGCAGTCGCTCCGTGGTGGACGCACGCGGTCATCTCGAACGGGGATGGCATCGGCGATCTTAACGGAGTGACTCAACGTCTCGATTATCTGAAGACGCTCGGCATCGATGCCATTTGGCTCACGCCGTTCTATCCGTCGCCCAATGCCGATTTTGGTTACGTGGCCCCCTTCGGAGTGCTGATTATCGCTTACCGGCGGACTTCATCCGTTCAAACGCCTGCTGCAACTGCGCAATGAGCGCGCTGGCACGAGCGCTCGTCAAGGGTCCGAATATTCCACGGGCTTCCATTGGGATATGCGCCATCGGATCGCCGCCGGTTTGGAACACGTAAAGATCAAAAAGCGCCCGCCAGCTCTCACGCACCGCCGGCGGTAGGTCGCGAATCGTCAAGAGAGAATGCAGCATCGTCAAGTACGGCGACAGCGGCAAAGCCGGCCACGATTGAAACCAAAAATTCATCATCAAGCCAAAGGCATCGTGCGACTCAGCGTGATGCACCCAAAGACTGGGCAGATAGAGCGCATCGCCCGGCCCTAGTTCTGCGACCTCCGCCTGCGTCAGAGCTTCGCGGAACTTAGGGAATCGCTCATAGTCCGGCTGGTAAAAATCGACCAAACTGATCGGCACGCCGGCCGGTGTGCGGTCGAGCGGACCGATATATAGGTTCCTTATTTGCTGCGTTGGAAACAACGTGTAGCGCCGACGGCCGCTTATGACGCAGGCGATATTTTGCGGCTGATCCCAGTGAGCTGCCACGCGCGTACGATTGCCGATCCACAGAGAGGTCTGTCGCCGGATGGACGGATCGATCAGATCGAGCGTGTGTTCGGCGAGCAGTCCGGGTGCGTGTTCGGCGAGCGGCACGCTGCCGGCATACAAAGCCGGTGCATGCTCGTTGTTGAGATCCTTGAGCAGGATTGCCAGCAGATTGCCGAGCGGCAGCTCTTGCTGCGAGAAGTTGAACCCCTGAAGATCGTCCTGGTAGAAGAATCGGCCTCGTATTTTTGGATCCCCGATCAGCGCGGACACGGGCTTCTCGCTGCTGTGGCGGCGCAGATAGTCGGCCAGCGCCAACGGCGATTCCTCCGCCTTGACGACGGCCGGCCAATGCCTAACCAGCCCGCGAAGCACCGCGGGCCGGTTGAGCGGTTCGATTTGCGAACGGAACCGCTGCGCGTCGACGTCCCGCCAATCGCGTACCGGCTGCATCCCCGACCAGATCGACTGTTCCACCGGCGCCGCGACCTCGCGCAAAGCGAAATAGCTTGCGGCGGATTTGAAACCATTGCAATGAGCACAGCAGCGCGTTATGCGTTAAATTGCAGACTTTGGGAGTGGCTCATCGATACCAGTCTTCTGCGGAGGCATCGAGCGAAGTATCTGGCATGCGCGTTACTCTTCGCAGTCAGCGCCCTCGCACGCAGTCCGAATTCCACCGCCGTAGCGAATCGCCCGCAGTATCACTTCACGGCGGCACGCAATTGGATCAACGACCCGAACGGGTTGCTGTATCTTGACGGCAATTATCACTTGTTCTACCAGTACAACCCGTTCGGTGAGCGCTGGGGGCACATGAGTTGGGGACACGCACGCAGCACCGATCTGCTGCACTGGCAGGAGCTGCCGGTGGCGATACCCGAAGATCCGGCGTACATGATTTTCTCCGGCAGCATCGTCGTCGATCGCGACAACTCGAGCGGGTTCGGCAGCGGCGGCCATGCGCCGCTCGTTGCGATCTATACCGGTTTTCAACGCGGCCCCGCGGCAATCCAAAACCAGCAGCTCGCGTACAGCAACGATCAGACGCGCACTTGGATCAAGTATTCAGCCAACCCCGTGCTCGATCTCAAGATGCGTGCATTTCGCGACCCGAAAGTCTTCTGGTACGAACCCAAGCGACAATGGATCATGGTCGCCGTGCTGGCCGATGCCCGCAAGGTGACGTTCTTCGGTTCCAAGGATTTGAAGGCGTGGCAGCACTTGGGCGATTTCGGCCCGGCCGGCGTGGTCGACGGCGCCTGGGAATGTCCCGATCTATTTGCGCTTCCCGTGACCGGCGCCGCCGGCGAGGAGCGGTGGATTCTCAAAGTGGATGTCTACAAGAGCGCCATCGCGCCAGGATCCGGGGCTCAGTATTTCGTCGGCCGCTTCGACGGCAGCAGCTTCTTTCCGGAAAGCGGCAGTTCGTCGCAGCCGGTGGATTACGGAAGGGATTTCTACGCCGCGGCGTCGTGGGCCAACTTGCCGGCAAACCGCCGCCACCTGTGGATCGCCTGGATGAACAATCACCAATACGCCGAGCTGACTCCCACCGCACCGTGGCGCGGGATGATGAGCGTGCCGCGCGAGGTGTCGCTGCGCCGAACCGCGGCGGGCTTCGAGCTGCTGCAATCGCCGGTAGCGGAGTTGACGGGCCTGCGCTCGCATCACCGAGGGCATGTCAACGTGCCCCTGGGACGGCAACCGATACTTCTCGATGCGAAACTCGATTCCGCCGCGGAGATTGTTGCGACGCTGCAGGCCGGCGGCGCGGACGAGTTGGGCTTGGAGGTGCGTGTGGGACAAGGTGAGAAGACCGTGATCGGCTACGACGCCAAGTCGCAACGGCTGTTCGTCGATCGGGCGCATTCGGGCCGAACTGATTTCAGTCCGCAGTTTGCCGGACGACAGTTTGCGCCGCTGGCGCTCCCCGACGGCTCATTGAAGTTGCATATTTTCTTGGATGGCGCTTCGCTCGAAGTGTTCGCCGGGTCCGGTGAGCGAGTGTTCAGCGAGCAAATATTTCCCGCGGCCGCGAGCGTTGGGTTGCGCGCCTACGCAAGGGGTGAGAAGGCGATGCTGACGGCTCTCGATAGTTGGAGCCTCGCATCGATGCGAGCCAATTGACGTGGGGATCAACCGGCGCATC
>CAYRAC010000488.1:0-3960 GCA_964422045.1 uncultured Steroidobacteraceae bacterium | reverse complement strand
GGCTCGAGATCCAGTTTGACGCCGGTTCCCTGCTTCTTGATCTTTTGTTTGGCGACCGTCACCGGTTGAAAATCCGCCACCGCCGCGGCCGCTATGAAGACGTCGGCGTCCGCCACTTGCCGATGAACCGCGGCATACATGTCGCGCGCACTTTCCACGTTGATTCGCGTGATACCTGCCGGCGTTGGCAAGTGCACCGGCCCGGTGACGATGGTGACGTGAGCGCCCGCTTCGCGCGCGGCGGCCGCGACCGCAAATCCCATTTTTCCGGAGCTGCGGTTGGTGAGATAGCGGACCGGATCGAGGCGTTCCCGGGTGGGACCCGCGGTGATCAATATATTGAGTCCCGACAGCAAGCCCTCGTTGGCCGGCCGCTCGAGCACACTCTCGGCCAGCTTCAGCGGTTCCCACATGCGGCCCTCACCGATCTCGCCGCACGCCTGATTGCCGGACGCGGGTCCCAAGATGCGTATGCCGCGCGTAACCAGGGTTTCGATATTCGCCTGCGTGGCCTTGTTTGCCCACATTACCCGATTCATGGCCGGCGCGAGAACGATCGGCGCTTCGGTGGCGAGGCACAAGGTGGCCAGCAGATCATCAGCCCGCCCGTTGGCGAGCCGCGCGATGAAGTCGGCGCTCGCCGGCGCGATGAGCACCACTTGAGCCCAGCGCGCCAATTCGATGTGGCCCATGGCCGCTTCTGCTGCGTCGTCCCACAGATCGCTGCGGGCGGGCCGACCGGAGACCGCTTGAAAGCTCATCGGCGAGACGAAGCGTTGCGCCGCGCCTGTCATCACCACCTGAACGTCCGCGCCACGCTCGATCAGTCGACGCACCAAGTCCGGACTTTTGTACGCGGCGATGCCGCCCGTGACGCCCAGTAAGATTCGAGTCTTCGGCGTCAATGGATACCCTTGAGCTCTTTGAAGCGAGTAATGTCGCTTTCGAACTCCTTGGTCATCGTCACCTCTTCGCTGCGCTTTTCGCGCAGATTCTCCTCCTGCGTGCGGATATCGTTGCCGACGCGGACCAAGTCGTCGGCCACTTGGTCCGGCATGGCCGGAGCCTTCGGATCATTGTTGTAGGGTTTGAAACGCATGCCGTTCAAACGCAATTGCCGCATCTTGCCGTTCAAGACTTCGAGAAATTGCGAGGTCACCTTGATCTGATCGGAGATCAACGCCACCCGCTGATCGCGCAGGCGTTCGATTTCCTGTACGGATGCATACGTACTCAGCAGGTTACGGTCGCGGTTCTTGCTCTGCTCGGCGTCGAGCCTTTTCTGGTCTTCCGCGGCCAGTTGCTCGGGAGTTTTTTGTGCCTCGAGCTTGTTGATTTCGATGCCTTGAGAATTGATGACATGCTGTTCTTGCGCAGCGTATTCCGGAGGTATGCGATCGCCGTAGTGCGTAACCCCTTGTTCGTCCACCCATTTATAGAGGGTTCGGCCATTGCCCGCCCATGGCGCGAGCCCCGGCGCGGCGAGTAGCGTCAGGGCGCAGAGGATGCCAGCAGCTTTGCGCAAGTGCATATCCGTTATGACAAACGACCGCCATTGTGAGCGGTGGGCAGCGCCTTTTCTAGGGCCTGTGCCTCAATCTGCGAGGCCATAGCGCTCCCGGTAGATTTGCATGCGCTTGAGGTCATCGTCGCGGCCCTGCAGCGAAGCGTGCTCCATGAGGTCAGCCAAACTCACGACCGCGATCACCGGAATCCCATACTGCTTGCGCACTTCTTGCACCGCCGATAAACGGCTGTCCGGGGCGCATTCCTGGCGGTCGAGCGCCAACAGTACCCCGGCGGGCCGTGCCCCCGCGCTCAGGATGATGTCGACGGATTCGCGGATCGCCGTGCCCGCCGTGATCACGTCATCGACGATCAGCACGGCCCCGCGCAACGGACTGCCGACGATGTTGCCGCCTTCACCATGGTCCTTGGTTTCCTTGCGGTTGTAGGCAAACGGCAGGTCGCGACCGGCACGTTCGGCAAGAGCCGCCGCCGTGATGGTGGCCAGCGGAATCCCCTTGTAAGCGGGGCCGAACAGCATGTCGAAGCCGAGATTGGACGCCGTGAGCGCCGCCGCATAGGCGCGACCCACCGCGGCGATGGCGGCGCCGCTGCTGAACAGTCCGGCATTGAAAAAGTACGGGCTTTCGCGTCCCGACTTCAATTTGAAACTGCCGAACTTGAGCACGCCGAGCCGCGCGCACAGATCGATGAACTCACTTTGATATGCCAAGGTCATGGGGGCTGATATTATCGCGCGGGATGGGCACCGTCATGTTTCGAGCTGTCGCGTTTGACTGAAGCGGTGAAGCCCACTCTGCGGCAAGCGCTTGGCGACAAGCGCATGACGGCCGTGCTCTTGATGAGTTTCGCGTCCGGTTTACCGTTCAACCTGACCGGCTTTACCATTCAGGCGTGGCTGGCGTCCGCCGGACTCAGCATCAAAACCATCGGTATTTTTTCGTTGGTGGCGCTGCCGCTCAACTTCAAGTTCTTTTGGGCGCCGCTGCTGGATCGCTACATGCCGCCGTTCCTGGGACGCCGGCGCGGCTGGATCGTCATCTTCCAGGCGTCTCTGACCATCTGCATCGCGGTCATGGGTTTCTGCTCCCCGACCCGGGAGCTGTACGTATTGGGCGCCATCACCTTGTTCTTGGCGTTCTTGTCGGCGTCGCAAGACATCGTGATCGACGCCTATCGCGTCGACATCATTCCGCCCAGCGAGCGGGCTCTCGCTGCCGCAGCCAGCGCATTCGGCTATCGAACGGCGGCCATGCTCGCGGGCGCGGCGCTCGTCTATATCGCCGCCAGCGTCGGCTGGCAGCTCGCCTTCTTGGCGGTGGCATGCCTCATGGCGGCGACCATGGTCGCAACGATCCGCTCACCGGAACCCCTCGAGCCGGGACATGCGCCGCGCACCCTGGCCGCTGCCGTCTGGCATCCTTTGCGCGCCCTGCTGCAGCAAAAGGGCATGTGGGGTTTCATCTTGCTGGTGCTTCTCTACAAGGTGGGCGACGCGTTGGCGTTGAGCCTGTACAGCACGTTCATGATCAAGGGGGTCGGATTTTCGCTGCATGAATTGAGCATCGCCGGCAAGTTGAACATGACCATCTCGACCATGATCGGTGTCGCCTTCGGCGGTTGGGTCTATATCCGCTGGGGCACGTTTCGCTCGCTGCTGGTTTTCGGCATCGGTCAGGCACTGACCAATCTGCTCTACATGTGGCTCGCGCTCGCCGGGAAAAAAGTCTGGCTGTTGGTGCTCGCGACAGCGCTCGATACCATGATTGGCGGCATGGGCCAGGCGGCGTTCGTCGCGTTCTTGATGTCGCTTTGTTCGGCGGACTTCAGCGCCACGCAATACGCATTGTTGTCGGCGCTCGCGACCCTGCCGCGGACGCTGACCGGCGCAGTCGCCGGCGAACTCGTTCCCGTGATCGGTTGGCCGAGATTTTTCGTCGTCACCTGCTTGGTCGCGGTGCCTGGATTGATCTTGCTGGTGGCATTGCGCAGGCCCCTGAACGAACTCGGGGCACGCGAGGCCGCAAAGGCTTGAGGTTTGCGTCAGCGGCGCATCGAGCGATCGTGCGGAATGGACCACGCGCCGCGGGCATTATCCTCGAACTGCCGATCCAAGTCCTCGGCTTCCACGTCGACGGCGCCCGACCAATCCTCCGGCGCATCCGCCGCGTCGATTTGCTCATCGAGCAGCTGCTCGTTCCAGGAGTCGAACTCCATCTCGGCGACGGTGCCGTCGAAATATTGGATTTCAATTGTTTGATCTTGGTCGTCGATTGCGACAACTTCAAAGAGCTCGTTGGTACCGCCTCGATACCATTGCCCAACGACCGGCTTGACTGCGTTCATCACCGCCTCCGTCTGCTATGCTCAACACCATTCAACTCCCAATGAGTCATTCGCGCAATATGTAATTTTTGCGCGCAGCAACATCGC
>CAYRAC010000487.1:0-3967 GCA_964422045.1 uncultured Steroidobacteraceae bacterium | reverse complement strand
TCAATCGCTGGCCTCACGGCTATGCGTACAGCGCCGATTCGCTGTTCGATCCGCAAATCGACGGGCCGCAGCCCTATGAAATCGCCCGCAAGCGCTGCGGCAGCGTCGCCATCGCCAACTCCGATGCGGGATGGAATTCATATACGCACGAGGCGATCGATCAGGCATGGCGCGCGGTCAACGAACTGAAATCGGCCTAAACATCAGTTCATGCTGCCAGTTTTAAAATGTGTTCTGCGCGGCGCCGCGGCGGCCGCGCTTCTGACATTGAGCGCGCACTCGGTATGGGCGGCGCAACACGAGGTGCGGCTGGTGCGGGCGTGGATCCCCATGCCGGACGGCGTCAAGCTCGCGGCCACGCTCTACATGCCATCGGGCTCGAAGAGTGGCCAACGCTTGCCCGCGCTGCTCGAATATCTCCCCTATCGCAAAGATGACGATACGGCGCCGGGAGACTACGCCAAGTACGAATATTTCGCGCGCCATGGGTACGTGGGGGCACGTGTCGATATCCGCGGCTTCGGCAACAGCGAGGGAAGGCCGACCTCTCGGGAGTACTCCGCACAAGAGCAGGAGGATGGCGAGCGCGTGATCGCCTGGCTTGCGCGCCAGCCGTGGTCGAATGGCAAGGTGGGCATGCTTGGGATCTCATGGGGTGGCTTCAACTCGATCCAGATGGCCATGCGCCGTCCACCGGCGCTCAAGGCGATCGTCGCCATCGAGGCGACCGAAGCCCTATTCAAGGAGGACGTGCATTACATGGACGGCATCATGCATGTCGATGAGTTCGAAGTATCCATGGACCTCGACCAAGGACGCAGCGGCGCACCGGATTTCCCGGTGGACGAGGACACGCTGTCGAAGCGCATGGACTCAACGCCATGGTCGCTCGATTACTTCAGACATCAGCGGGATGGCGCGTTTTGGCGCGAGCCCATACGCTCCTTCGAAGACATTCGTATTCCCTGCTTCTTGATCGGCGGACTTCAGGACGGCTATCGAGACAGCATCGCACGCATGTTGGAGCGCGTGCGTGCGCCCGTGCGCGCGTGGCTCGGACCCTGGAATCACGACTATCCCAATGACAGTATCTACGGGCCGCGGGTCGAGTGGCGCGACCAGGCGGTGCGCTGGTTCGACCATTGGCTCAAGGGGATCGACAATGGCGTCGAGCGCGAGCCGAGATTTCTCGTCTATCAGCAGCATTCGCATCCACCCGGCGGCGAGGCGCAGGAGATCCCCGGCGAGTGGCGCGACGAAACCTGGCCACCCACGGGTCTCAAACCGTCAACCTGGTACTTCGGCACCGATCACACGCTAGGCTCAACACCGGCAGCGTCGGCGGTGGATCGTTTGCGCTATGTGCCCACCGATGGCACCGAAGCCGGCTTTTGGTGGGGAGAGTTGCTGCCCGATCAGCGTTCCGTCGACGCCTACGCCTTGGTGTATGACAGTGAACCGCTCGCGCACCCGTTGTCGATGCTGGGATTCGCTCACATACGTCTCGAAGCGACCGCCGATGCGCCGCTTGCCGATTGGTTCGTACGGCTCGAGGATGTTGCCGACGATGGCCGGGTCACGGTGATCACCGGTGCTGGCTTATCGGCAGCGCAGCGTAAATCCATGGAACATCCCGAACCGCTCGAGCCAGGACGCGAATACCCGCTGGAATTCGCTCTGCACTTGACTTCCTGGGTCTGGGAGAGCGGCCATCGTATTCGCGTGGCGGTGTCGAATGCGCTGTGGCCGATGGCCTGGCCGACGCCCTACTCGATGACGACCTCGCTGCGTCTCGGCGGCGACCACGGCTCGATGCTGATATTGCCCGTGGTGCCGAACCGAGGACGTGCGGCGCCCGCCTTCGGCGCGGTGGAACCGAGCGCCGAAGCGCCCGGCATCTCGACACCGAATGATTATGCGTGGCCGGGAACTTGGACTGTGGAGCGAGATATTGCTCACCAGAGCAGCGTCGTGACATGGCACGGCACCTCCTCCTATCGATTTCCCTGGGGGTCGGTCGAGCACAGCGAGCAAATTGTGTACGAGGCCCACGACGCACAACCTGCCGTGTCGAGTGCGCGCGGCGAGGCAGAGACGGTGGAGAAGCTCGCGGATCGAGTGCTCACCTATCGGGGGCATCTGACGGTGACCAGCGATGCGGCCACGTTTTTCTACACCTATACGCGCGAGTTGCTACGCGACGGCGTCCTCCTGCGGACCAAAACGTGGACGGAAGCCATACCGCGAGATCTGCAATAGTTTCGTCTCGCGAGTTCGCTTGGCTTACGGGGCGCGCTTATCGGTTGCTGCCTGATTCTCTTTGAGCCAGATCATTGCGGCATGGACGCGCTCGTAACCGCTCGGGTGATCGTAGAAAACAAATTCTTCGAATTTTCCCGGCCTAATCTTGCGATACGTGGACAGCCGCATGGCTGCCGTTGCCCAGCCATAGGGTTCGCGCGCCGCGTTGATGCCGAATGCATCGGCCTCACCCTCGTAACTGCGGACGATCGAATTCTGCAGGGGCGTCAGCAGGAAGAAGATCATGGAAAACAATGCAATGGCCAGCGGCAGCGCCGCCGGGTCCGCGCGATCAGCGAGTCCAAGTCGGCCGCCCCATCGCGCCAGCGCAGCATCCATGGCGGCGGCGAGCAGCACCATCGCGAGACCAAACACCAAGGTGAGCAGAATGGGCGCCTTCCATACATGGTTGAGCACGTAATGCCCCATCTCATGGCCGAGCACGGCCTTGATCTCCGGCAAGGATGACTTGTTCAAGAGATTGTCATTGAGCGCAATGCGCGTGGTATTGAGAAGACCGGCGACGTTGGCGCTCAACCGGGTGGTCTGCTTGGACGCGTCGAACCATTCCACGTGGTTGGTAGGCACTTGATTGGCCCGCGCCAGCGACAGCACCGCCTCTTTCACCGCTCCCTCCGGCAGTGGCTTGTAGTCATTCAGCAGCGGAAGGATGTAGACCGGTGCAATCAGCTGCACCATCATCGTTGTCGCAAAGCTCAAGCCCGTGGCCCAGATCCACCAGCGTGCGCCCACCCGGCGCACCGCGGCATAGAGCAGAGTCAGGGCCAGCGTGAAAATTGCCATATTGGCTGCGGCGATGATGAGTTGATCGCGCAGCCATCCACCAAAGGCTTGCTCGCTCAGGCCGTATTGGTGCTCGCGCAGAAAATCCTCGTATACGCTCCACGGCAGCTCGATCAGGTACAAGGCAATGAGGAACTGGGCAATGTAAATCATCGTGCTGACCCATCGATGCCGACTCAGACGTTGCGAGAACGCGCTCATCCGGCGCGATAGGCCGCTGACCAGCAGCAGCGCGCAGGCGGCAACGGTCCACAACACGTCCCACAGACTCAGCCAGTAACCGCCTTCGAAGTATTGATCCGATAACTTGCGCTGCTCCGGCGACAGCAGGTCAAGATAGGCTTGAGTCGCCTTGTCCACATCGAAGTGCGGGCCGGTCTGGGCCGCGGTTGGAATTTGCAATCCCGGCGGCAGGTCGCGAACGATGGGCTGCGCGGCCCATGCGCCGCCGGCGAGGCAAATCAACCATGTGGCCGCCAGAAACCCGAGTAGTAGGTTGGACACTTGTCTGGGCGCTGTCATGTTCGCTCCTGAAATACCGGCATCGTGTCGGTGGTCGGCATCATCGCACGATGGGGTCCTGCGAAGGGCGCTCCGACTCGTTCATTGGCTGCTTCATGATGACTTCGAGCGCGGTCACGAAGGCGAAAGCGACCGTAAAGAAGTCGATCGTCAACCCCGTGATGTAGACAGCGGCGCTGTATTGGACGGCTACGAGAAGGTAGCTCAGCATCGCCAGTGTCACGGCGGAACCGAATACAACGAAGACCGCGAATATGGCGGGCGGCGGTCCTTGGCCGATCACCTTGCGGCGCCGGCGCGGATAGGTGACCTGAAGCGACAGCATCGGCAGTGCGAAAAG
>CAYRAC010000486.1:0-3979 GCA_964422045.1 uncultured Steroidobacteraceae bacterium | reverse complement strand
CCGGTGACCGTGGCAACGAGTGACCCGCCCGCCTGCCGCACCGCCGCCTGCAGTCGTGAAAACGCATTTCGCTCCTCGGGATCCAATGGCCGGGTTGTGCCCGCACTGGCATCCCATTGAATCTTGTGAGTGGGCTCGATCGGCTGAAGCAGCAGCGGCGGGCGCAAATCATTGCCCTCCATTTGAAGGGAATCGCCTGCTCGAGCGTCCACCCGACCGGCGAGGATCACCTCGACGCCGCGGAAAATGTGCGTGCCGTTGGCGATATTGGCAAACTGCATTGGCCACGCATTTAAGTCCGGAAGCCCCTCGTGGGCCAAATACACATAGGCCGTCGAGTCTTGGGCGTTCGGTACCGGTCTCACCAGGCGTACGCCGTGCAAGTGGCTGAGGGCCTCATACGCCCCGCCCCAGCAGGCCGAGATCCCGTAGGGACAAGTTGGTGTGACACCGATGACGACCGGTGGGTGCATTTCCCGCGCCTGGATGGCGGCATCCTGTTCGAGCGGTGTGGGAAGTCGTTCGGCTCGCGACATGAATTTAACCGGTGCCGCGGGCAGCGCGACGTCTCTCGCCGGCGCGGCGATCGGCGCGGCCGTGCCGCTCGCAATCTGAATGATCGCGGCGATGGAAGGGACTTTGCTCGCGTTCAGCAAAAACAACATGTAATGCCCCGGCGGGCAGACATCGCCATTGGGCGGTGCCGTGACGGTGATTTTGTCGGCACCGCGTGTGAATTTGAGGAAGTTGATGCGCTGGTTCTGATCGAAAGAGTGCGTCACAGAGGGAAGCCGTATCCAGCTCACCGCGCTGATCTCCGCAGGTAGCGGCGTTTCGACGTCAAAGTCCGCGAGGTAGGCGACCTGGACCGGCGTTTTGCCGATCAGCGGCCGTGCCCCTCTAAATAGATAAGGCGGCGAGAAAATTTGTGCATTCGCGTGGCTGTTGACCGGGGGATTCGACTGATTCACACCGACGACGGGTGCGTATTCCCCGCCGCCGCCACTGAACACCCTGCCGTCGGGCAGTAGCACTGCGGTCGAGTGGTAGCATCGATCGACCGCTTCGGCCGCAAGCTCGCTCCAGCTGCCGGTGGACGGATTCCAGAGTTCCGCGGTGTGCACCGGCTGTCCAAGTCCTAGATTGTCGAAATCGCCGCCGCGGGTGCCGCCGGTGACCAGCACCGTTCCGTCGGGCAAGAGTGTGGCGTTATGCTGTCGGCGCGGGAACTTCATCGGCGCCGCGACGGCCCATGCGGGCTTTGCGGCATTGAGATCAATGGTCTCGACAATGTTGGTGGGCGCCCCACCGCCGATGAAAATCACCTTGCCGACGTCGTACATCACAGAGGGTGCATAGTCGCTGTTCCCGGCGCTGCGCATCGCCACCGGCACCCACGTGCCCGGCTGGCCGGGGGCAAGGTCCTCGAAGAAATAGCTCGTGGCCAAGAGCCCCGACATGAACAGTGCCCCACTTGGCGCGACGTGAAAGCGCGGATAGAGCGGAAGCCCGATGAAATTGGTCAAATTGCGCCAAGCCCCCTGCTCCAGAATCTGCGGAACGTCGTTGATGGTGTTGGCATTGAGCGGAGGTTGCAGCGGTCCGGTGGGAAAGCTGCCCGAACAGACGAAGGCTCGCCCGTCTGGGAGCGTGACGGCCGTGGGGTACCAGCGGCCATTGTTCATGACGGGGCCCGCCGTCCATCGATCCTGAAAGGGATCGTAAAAGCTCGAGCAGTTAAGGCCCTGACTGTCGAACAGATGCCCGCCCGTGACCAAGAGCCGGCCGTCGGCGAGGAAGGTATGACCCGAGCAGAACAGATTGATCGCATTGCCCGCCGCATCCACAGGCTGATTCCCCGTGGCTTGCGCTGGGGAGTCCGGCTTAGCGGGATCCCACAGAAAGGCGTGTGTCTCGTGCTGATTGAGCGAGGCAAAATCACTGGTGGCAGGTGGATTGCGGCGCCCCCAAAAGAGCAGCTTCCCCGTCGGCAGAAGATGCGAATGAATCGGCACGTTCGGCAGCGGGATGATGGCGGACCATTGTCCCACTTGCGCCGCCTCGGCGGAGGCCGCTGCGGGATCGACGAGCGGCGCGCCGAACGGTTCAAGTGTTGGCGGGGCGGTATAGGTCACCGACAGCGTATAGGCGGGATTCGAATTGCCGGGCGGCGTGTTCGAAGCCGTGAGGCGGCAGGCATGAAAACCGGTCGCGCGCGTCGTCGCGGAGAGTGCGCTGCCTGAGTTGCTCTTGGTGAAGGATTGCCGCGCGAGGACGCTGCCGTCGGGGGCAATGAGTTCCAGCAATATCGCGCTGGCATCCGTGAAGCCCTGTTTGTCCGCGGTCAACTGTGCTCGCAGCGGGGAGCCTGTGGTACACCAAACCTGAGCAGCTTGCACGGCCTTCCCGTTCAAGGCAGGCAGAATGTCGAGATCCGCGGCGCCCTCGAAAGCCTGCGTCACCGAGTGTGCGGTGATGTCGAAACCGCCATTTTGGAACTGCCGGCTGTAACAGACATACCCCAGGCCATTCGTGTTTTGCGGAATGTCGAGCGTCACATTGCCCGCCGCATCGGTTCGAACATCCCCCGCATGGCCGGAATAGTCGTGCAGTGTCACATTGGCGCCAAAGCCGCTCGCGACCGTAATGCGGCGCTCGCCGTTCGGATCGTTGTTCAGCCCCACGAGGAGATGAGGTCCCCCCAAGCGCTCATAGGCAAAGACATCGAAGTCCTTCCAACGCTGCTGCGTCGGCCCGGCGGCGAGCTTCTCGTGGATCCAGATGAGATTGTCGATGTGCGGCTTCAAGCCGAAGCAATTCTTGTCGGTACTGTAGTCCCGATAATAGACGCAGGGATAGCCTTCGGAGGTGAGGATGTAGGCATAACCCATTAGCTTGCTAAAGACCATGGCCTCGCCGGGGTTCAAATCCGTGTCGTGATTTTCTACGAAGGTGACTGCGCTCATGGGCGAGATGCCCGCCAACCCCACATGGTCAAGCGCCGACATGTCAAAGCGTCCCGCGTCATTGCACATCGCGTTGAGGACGAATTTCAGGGGAAAATCGAACGCGCTCGCGCGGCCTTGCATGCCAGCCGGGTTGAAAATCCAACCGTTGACGAGGACTCGATTGCCGTCGAAGAACTCCCCGACGGCAAACTTCCCCGACATCGATTTGGCATCGAGAAATGGCAGCAAGAAATCCGTCGACAGCCCCTTCACATCATCGATGCGATACCCTTGGATGTCGAGCGCGCGGGTGAGCCAGTCCGCCGCAGCGATCAGATTGTCAAAGACGTAGTGGGGAGGCTGCGCATTGATGGGAGCCAACTCCCGGCCGAAGGGGAAATCATCCGCGGGCGGACCCCCGAGATGCGGGTCGCGCGGAACTTGCGGGACGAAGTTTGCGGGATTTTTCGGAAATCTCCCCAAATCCTGCCCACCATCGGCCCCGAGGTAGCGGAACACAAAGGGGGTTGTATCGCCGCTTCGTTGGTGTTCTACCAAATCGAGGTACACCTCCAAGCCGTTGGCGCGAAGTGTCGCTACGCAGCGCTGCAGTTGCTCGCGCGAGCCATAGCGCGTCGGGCTCGAACCCTTTTGTTGTTTCGAGCCCATGTCGTAGTCATCGAAGACACCATACCCATCCGCGCCAGCGTTCGCTCCCGATGCGCTTTTGAGCACCGGCGGCAGCCAGATGGCCGTAAAGCCCGCACGGCGTAAATCCTGGGCCTGCGCAGCGAGATGATCCCACCACCACGGCACCGCGGGATCCCCATCGGCCGGAGAAGGTACGGCCTGGTTGGGTCGCATTTTGTAGAAACCTTGCAGGAGCACACCCATCTGCGCCTCCTTGTTGCGCGCTGCTGCCGCTGCGGCCCAAACAGGTGTTTACGTCAATGAATCGAGCTCGTCAATTTCAAATCCGTGACCATCGCGGGAGACCACCATCCCGAACGTCGAGCGTTGCGGGAATCGCC
>CAYRAC010000485.1:0-3986 GCA_964422045.1 uncultured Steroidobacteraceae bacterium | reverse complement strand
CCACGTGATCGAGCTCAAGCACGACACCGAGACCCTGCGCTTGTCCGGCTGGCTCGCGCTGCCGACCTTTTCGCGCAGTCAGGCGGACCTGCAGTTCGCGTTTCTCAACGGCCGCTTCGTGCGCGACAAGCTATTGGCGGGCGCGGTGCGTCTCGCGTATCAAGATGTGCTGTTTCACGGCCGATTTTCCGCTTATCTGCTGTATTTGGAGTTGGACCCGACTGCGGTCGATGTGAACGCCCACCCGCAAAAATTGGAAGTGCGGTTTCGCGATCCCCGGCGCATTCATGACTTTGTGTTCCGCACGCTCGAACGGGTGCTTGCGGAGACGCGCCCGAGCGTCGAATCCGCAGGCAGCGCACCGCTCGATTGGCTTGACCTTAGCGCGCAATTCGAGCGCCCAGGAGCGCCCAACCAGGCGCACATTGCCCTGCCGGAGGGCCGTTCGGCGCGGCGTGCCGAGGATGCCTATCGGAGCATGATCGCGCCCACGGAATATGCGGTGGCGGAGCCCGCTCGGGACCCTGGGCGCAATGAACCGTCCGGCAACGGCGCGGCGCCATTGGGCTATGCGATCGCACAGCTGCACGGTGTGTATATCCTGGCGCAGACCGCCGAGGGCATGGTCTTGGTCGACATGCATGCCGCTCATGAGCGGGTGATGTACGAGCGCATGAAAAAGTTGCTCGCGGGCGAGACGGTGCAGCAGCAGCTGCTCATCCCCGAGATCTTGCACGTGACGCCGGCGCAAGCCGAGGCGGGGGAGTCGCACGCGCAGGAGTTTGCCGCGCTGGGTTTCGGCGTTACGCGTCTCGCGCCCGACCAGCTGGCGTTGCGGTCCATTCCGAGTCTGTTGGCGGGCCGCGATCCGGCCCGCATCGTGCGCGATGTGCTCTCGGATCTGCTCGAGCAAGGTCATTCGCGGCGGGTCGAGGAGTCCATCAATCACTTGCTGGCGACCATGGCCTGCCACGCCGCGGTCCGCGCACAGCGCAACCTGACTCTGCCCGAGATGAATGCGTTGCTGCGGGAAATGGAGGTTACGGACCGCGCCGACCAGTGCAACCACGGACGTCCGACCTGGGTGCGGCTGTCGCTCACGGATCTGGACCGCCTGTTCTTGCGTGGCCGATGATGGGGGCAACGAGCGGCCGGCGCGCGATACTCCTGATGGGCCCGACCGGCTCCGGCAAATCCGACTTGGCGGTGCAGCTTGCCGCCGCGCTGCCCGTGGAAATCGTCAGCGTGGATTCGGCGCTGGTCTATCGGGGCATGGACATCGGTACCGCCAAGCCGAGCGCGGCGTTGCGCGCGCGCGTACCGCACCATCTCATCGACATCCGCGATCCGGTCGAGCACTACTCCGCCGGCGACTTCACTCGGGATGCCGTCGCCAGCATGCAGGCCATCTGGGCGCGTGGACGCCACCCGTTGCTGACGGGCGGCACCATGCTGTATTTCCACGCCTTGAGCCATGGAATTGCCAAGCTGCCCGCGGCGGATCCTAAGTTGCGCGCCGAGATCGACGCGCAGGCGGCGTCCGGAGGGTGGGCGGCGCTGCATCGGGAACTTGCCGAAGTCGACCCCGGCGCCGCATCGCGTATCCATGTCAACGATCCGCAGCGGATTCAGCGTGCGCTCGAGGTCTATCGGTTGACCGGCGAGACCATCACGAAATTGCAACAAAACCGCGTGTCGGTGTTTGCCGACGTTGCTGTGACGGAAATTGCCGTGGCCCCCCTTGAACGCAGCGATTTACACACCAGAATCGAATTGCGCTTCGATGCCATGCTCGCGGCTGGATTGCTGGCGGAGGTGCGCAGGTTTTTCGAAAGAAGCGATTTGACCGCGGAACATCCATCGATGCGCGCGGTCGGATATCGACAGATCTGGCGGTATTTAGCGGGACACTGTGCTTTGAGCGAGGCGAGAGATCAAGCGATTGCGGCAACGCGACAACTTGCCAAGCGCCAGTTGACGTGGCTGCGCCGGCGTGAGCACGCGCAGTGGTTCGACTCGATGCATTCTGACGTTGCACGCGCACTGATGAATGCACTGTCTCAGGGCGGATTTGCGGTGTCGAGCGGAGTAACACCGCAAGGTGTGCTGTGCTAGCATGAACTCGAATATGCCTGGTGCCGCAAGGAAGTGGTTCGGCAATCCAAATGACACTAAAAAACAAGGAGCTCTACCCATGGCCCGTGGCCAGTCACTGCAGGATCCATTTCTGAATGCCCTGCGCAAAGAACGAGTGCCCGTCTCAATTTATCTTGTGAACGGCATCAAGTTACAGGGACAGATCGACTCTTTCGACCAGTTCGTCGTCTTGCTCAGAAACAGCGTGAGTCAGATGGTGTACAAACATGCGATTTCCACGGTCGTGCCGGCTCGCAATGTGCGTTTGCCGACCGGCGAGGATGGAGAAGTGACGGAACCGGCGATCGTCGAGTGATCTCGATCGCGGCGCTTCGGCCGATGGCGATGTCTTCAGTGACTGGGCGGCGATCTGCAACTGTTTGAACGCCCGCGAGGTGGCGAACGCGCCGTCCTGGTGGGCGTCGGCATCGGGCACCCGGTCGATCCGAACGATACGGCCGAGTTCGCCGCTCTCGCGGCATCCGCCGGTGCAATCGCGGTGGCAACGGTGCTCGCGTCACGTGCGCGTCCCGACCCTAAATACTTCGTGGGCAGCGGCAAAGCCGAGGAGATTCGCAGCTGCGCCCAATTGAATGCGGCCGATGTGGTGCTGGTGGATCAAACCTTGAGCCCCAGCCAGGAGCGCAACCTCGAAAAACTCACCGGTTGTCGAGTATTAGATCGTAACGGTCTGATTTTGGATATTTTTGCGCAGCGAGCTCGCAGTTTCGAAGGCAAACTGCAAGTCGAACTCGCGCAGCTCTCGCACTTGGCCACACGTCTCGTTCGAGGCTGGACGCATTTGGAGCGGCAGAAAGGCGGCATCGGTCTGCGCGGTCCGGGCGAAACCCAATTGGAGACGGACCGGCGCCTGATCGCCAAGCGCATTCGAACCCTCAAGGCGCGCCTCGAAAAGCTTGGGCGGCAACGCGATACCAGCCGCCTCGTGCGCCGTGAAGTCCCGGTGCCCACGGTCGCCCTGGTGGGTTATACCAATGCGGGCAAGTCGACGCTGTTCAACGCGCTGACGGGCGCGGAAACCTACGTCGCCGATCAGCTGTTTGCCACCCTCGACCCGACTGTACGCCGCGTGCAATTGCCCGGAATTGGCGAGGTGGTATTGGCCGACACGGTCGGCTTCGTCCGCGCTCTGCCGCACGAATTGGTGGCCGCTTTCCGCTCGACCTTGTTGGAGGCGCGCGACGCCGATTTGCTGCTGCACGTCGTCGATGCAAGCGATCCGTTGCGCGATGAGCGGATCGAGCAGGTTCGCGAGGTTTTGCAGGGTATCGGCGCGGCCGAGATTCGGGAACTCACCGTTCTGAACAAAATCGATTTGGTCGGGGAGAAACCCCGCGTCGTCAACGGGGCCGACGGTCTGGCGGCACGGGTCGCGGTCTCGGCGGCCAACGGCGACGGCCTGCCGCTGTTGCGCGAGGCGTTGGCACGTGCGGTACGGGCGAATCAGGTGAGGCGCACCCTGCACCTCGAGCTCAAGGCGGCCGCAGTCAGATCGGATCTGTACGGGCGCAATGCGGTGCGTTGCGAGCGGCAATGCGAGGACGGCAGCTGGGACCTCGAGGTGGAACTTGACTTATCCGAGGTTGCGAAATTAGTGGGCAACCCCGGGGTCACTGTGGTGGAAACTGGCGCAAGAACCCGCGAACAGCGCGTCGCCTAGGCTCTCTTGTGGGTGGCTCATCGGCTGTTAGAATGCGCGGCTCTTCATAGATAGGCACTAGGCATGGCTTGGAACGAACCTGGCGGCGAGAAACGCAATCCGTGGAACCGCCCGCAGCAATCGCAGAACGACTTGGACGATGTGCTGCGCAATTTCCAGCGGCGGCTGT
>CAYRAC010000484.1:0-3987 GCA_964422045.1 uncultured Steroidobacteraceae bacterium | reverse complement strand
GTTGGTCGGCTACGAATCGGGTGACGATCAAATCCTCCACAACATCAAGAAAGGCCTGCGCATCGACATCGCGCGCCGCTTCACCGCCGACTGCCGGCGGCTCGGCATCCTGATCCACGGCACGTTCATTCTTGGGTTGCCGGGAGAAACTGCGCAAACCATCGAGAAGACCATCAATTTTGCCACCGAAATCAATCCACATACCATCCAAGTGTCGCTGGCCGCGCCCTACCCGGGTACGGCGCTCTACCGACAGGCCATCGACAATGGCTGGCTTCAAGAGACCGACACGAATTTGGTCAACGCCCAGGGTGTGCAAATCGCTGCCATAAGTTACCCGCATCTGTCGAAGGATGAGATTTTTCACAGCATGGAAGTTTTTTACCGGCGCTTTTATTTCCGGCCGAGCAAGATCTGGGAAATCGTCAAGGAAATGCTGACGAGCTGGGACATGATGACGCGGCGGCTGCGCGAGGGCGTGGAGTTCTTTCGCTTCCTACGGGCGCATGAGGCGGTCGATTAGCCTCGTGATGCCGTTCCTTCATCCCTTAATGGCACTCATCGGTTACCTCAGCCTGGCAGTGGCCGCCGGCTACTCAGTGTTGACCCTGCTTGCGCTCGTCGCGTGGCGGTTTCAGCGCAAGGCCGCCCACTGGGCCGCCCCGCCGCCGGTGAGCGTGCTCAAACCCTTGTGCGGTGCGGAGCCGGGTTTATACGAGTACCTGCTGTCGTTCTGCCGGCAGGATTACCCGCAATACCAGATCGTGTTCGGCTTGCGCGATCCGGCGGATCCCGCGCATGCGGTGGTCAAGCGCATCGTCGATGACTTTCCGCATCTGCCCGTCAAGATCGTGGTCAATCCACAGCTGCACGGCAGCAACTGCAAGGTCAGCAATCTGATCAACATGCTGCCGCATGTGCAGCACGATTTCATCGTCATGGCCGACAGTGACGCGCTGGTCGGCCCGGATTACCTGGCAACGGTGATGGCGCCATTGGCCGACGAGGAGGTCGGGCTCGTCACCTGCCTGTATCGGGGGATACCGACGCCGTCGATCTGGTCGCGTCTCGGCGCGATGTACATCAATGAGTGGTATATGCCTTCGGTCTTGCTCGCGTGGTTTTTTGGACACGGAAGCTACGTCTCGGGTCAAACCGTGTGCCTGCGGCGGCGCACGTTGCAACGCATCGGCGGCTTGCCGGCCTTGGCGAATCATCTGGCGGATGATTATCGATTGGGCGAGCTGGTGCGCAAGCTCGGCCTGCGGATCGCCGTGTCGCACTACCGTGTCGCAACCGAGAATCACGAGCCCTCGTTCGAATCGGTTGCCCGGCACGAGTTGCGATGGATGCGAACTCTCCGGGTGCTTCGGCCGCGAAGTTTTTGCTGGATCTTCCCGACCTTCAGCGTTCCGCTCGCCACGCTCGGGCTCGTGCTCGCCGCTGCGGCGAGCTCGCTGTCGACGTCCGCGCTGCTGCTTTTCGGCGCGACGCTGCTGGCGCGCCTGATCTTGTACGTCGTACCGCGATTTCGCGCAAGCCAACCCCTCTTGACGGACTTGTGGCTCCTGCCCGTGCGGGACCTGTTCCTGTGCTGGGTGTGGTGGCAAAGTTTTTTCACGTCCCAAGTCACGTGGCGCGGCGCTACGTTCGATGTCGACCCCGACGGAATCATGCATCGGTCGGTTTGAGGAAAGCGCGTGAAAATCGCGACCTACTTCGGCGGCCTGGTCGGCTTAGGCTTGCTCATCGCACTCGCCGTTCGCACCGACCTTCATGCCCTGCTGCACGCCGTGAGCTCGGCCGGCGCGGCACTGGCCTGGCTGCTGCCGTATCGCGCGCTGTTCTACCTGCTGTACGCGCTCGGCTGGCTCATGCTGCTCTACCCCTACGATCCGAAGCGGCGCGCGGGCTTGGGTTATCTATGGTGGGTCACTGCGGTGCGCGACGCCGTGGACCGCCTCCTTCCCGTCGCGAGCGTCGGCGGCAGCGTGGTCGGGACGCGTCTGGTCACTTGGCGCGGAATCCCGGCGGCCGGCGTCGCCGCCAGCGTGGTCGTGGAAATTGTGTTGACGTTGATCGTCTCCTATCTTTTCACCGCACTCGGCTTGCTGCTGCTGTTTGCCGTCGGCAGATCCGGGGACCATTACCACCGTTTGCTGTACGGATTTCTGCTGAGCTTGCCCATTCCGGTGGCCACCGTGTGGGTGCTGCGTCATGGAGCGGTCTTCGGACGATTGCAAAAACTCCTGCGCCCGCTGATCGGCGAATACGCCTTGGCGCAAGGCGCGGCATCGCTCGACCGCGAACTGCGCGCCTCGCTGCAACGCGGCTTGAGCTTGTCCGTGGCCGGTACGCTGCAGTTGGCCGCGCTGATCTCCGGCGCCTTCGAGGTCTGGTTCGCTTTGCGTCTTTTCGGACACCCGGTCACGGGCACCACCGCCCTCATCCTCGAGAGCCTGATTCTGGCGGCACGGCATCTGGCATTCGTCGTGCCGGCGGGGATTGGCGTTCAAGAGGCGGGGTTCGTGGTGTTCGGACAGGCACTTGGCATCAGCGGCGAACTCGCATTGGCCGTCTCGATGGTCAAGCGACTGCGCGAACTGTTGTGGGGTGTGCCGGCGCTGCTCTCCTGGCAGTGGTTGGAAGGCTGGCGGCTGCACAAAGCATTGCGGACTGAGGCGTCTTAAGGCATGGGCTCGATCATCCGCCTACCGCGGACTCTGCAGCGGCGAATCGAGGGTGCCGCGCACGCTTTCCTGTACCCGCAGAATGGCCGCACCGTCGACTTCATGCAGCCCCTGCACGAAGAGGCGTTGATTTGCGCGAATTCCGTGTCGTGGCAGATCTTCAAGAATCCGATCGCGCTGTTCGTCGGCGGTGTGGCGGCCGTGATTCTTGAACTGGCCGAGCCGGCCGTGCGCACGGGCGTGTGGGAGCATTCCCGATTTCGGCAAGATCCCATCGGCCGAATCCAGCGCACGGGCCTCGCGGCCATGATCACCGTCTATGGCCCGCGCAGCGTTGCCGAACCGATGATCGCGGGTGTTTGCCGAATGCACGCCGCCGTGCGCGGCGAAACGCTCGCCGGAAAGCCCTACTCGGCGCAAGACCCCGCCTTGTTGACGTGGGTGCAAACGACGGCGATCTATGGCATTGCGCAAGCCTACAGCCGCTACGTGACGGTCTTAAGCCCGGATGAATTCGACGCGCTGTATCGCGAATCGGCGCCGGCATCACGGCTCTACGGTGCGCACGGTGCGCCGACATCGGCAAACGAAACCGAAATCTTGTTCGAGTCGATGCGCGGCCGCTTGGAGCCATCGCCGATCGTGCTCGAGTTTCTGCGCATCATGAGCGAGAAGATCGCACTGCCCTCTCCTCTGCAATGGCTGCAACCGGTGCTGGTGCGCGCCGCCGTCGAGATCGTTCCCGCCTGGATTCGCGGGCGTCTCGGTCTGACCGAGGTCTACGGATTGGCGCCGCACGAGCGCTGGCTGGTGCGGCGCGCCGGTAACTTGTCCAACCGGATTGTGCTTGCGGAGAGTCCACCGGCGCGATCCTGTCGACGCTTGGGGCTCTCGATGAACCATCTGTACGCGAGGCTCTAAGGGGGCGGGAAAGTAAAGAATTCCCACATCGTGGGCGCCGTCGCCGCGGCACCGGGGAGCCCCTTGACGCCCAAGCCCTCGAGCATGAGCCGCAGCGTGCTCGAATGCTGATAGAACGTCGTCGATTGGTAGCCTGCTTTTGAGAAGGCGGGGCTCGCCAGAATCGCCGGGACGCGCCCGCCGCCGTGGCTGTTATCGCTCTCGGACTCATCGAAGACGATGATCAGCAGGCCATCGTTCTTGAACGCGCTGCTCTTCAGCAACGGCTCGATGTGAGTCTGCAACCAGGCGTCCGCGACCCCGAGTGCGCAGTTGTGGGCATCGTCGCACAGATTCGGCGTCACGAACGAATAGTCGGGCAGCTCACCCGCCGCGA
>CAYRAC010000483.1:0-3997 GCA_964422045.1 uncultured Steroidobacteraceae bacterium | reverse complement strand
CATCAACCGCTCAGACAGATCCACTTATCCCGGAAGAATTTCTGTCCTAACAAGCGCAGCCGCCCCTCAGCGCTGCCAATCGCCAGAGACGTCGTTACTCCCGGCGATGTGGTTCGCGGCGCGCCCGGACTCGGAGGCATCTCGACACAGCCTGAAATGCTCGCTAAGAACGCAACTGTCAATACTCCGATACGCCATGTGTCATGCATAATTAATCTCGTATTTGAGCTCAGGTAATCCGGCGCTTGGAATCATATCCGGTAAATATCCTTTGCGTTGAATTTCGAATCGGTCGCATGACGTTCTAATGGCCTACGGGTATCACTTCCTCCTGCTTGAGCGCATCGTTGCCCGTCAGTTGCTCAAGTGTCGTTTGCCTCTTGTTCGGCGCAAAAGCCTGAAGTATGTGCGCGTTTCTCGCGGATCGAACGGACCCGAGTCCAGCGCGCAGTTCTCGCTGGTCTGGTGACCACCGGCGTTGTATTGGCGGCTCGACCGCCGTGGTTGCGTAGTCCAGCCATAGCCGCTAACAATGGATTGACCAACACCCGCTCAAATAGTCGCCATCCGACGTGCCGGCGGCGCGCATGTCGACTATCCTGCTAAGCCAACGAGAGCAGCCGACTGCAAAAAGATCATGCTGAATCTACGGAGGGACATTGATGCATCCGAACATGCGAGTTGTCTTGCCGATCATCGGAGTACTCATTGCGGCAAAGCTCGGGAGCCCGGCTAGTAGGTTATTCGACTTGGTGTTGGGGGCTGCAATAGGGTTTCTGATCGCAGATTTGGGAATTCTTCGTCTGCGCCTGGATGAACTTTTCAAGGAATTGGAGCATCTGAGGACGGATTCTCGGCGGCCCCAAAACGGGCCGGCAGCGTCGGTACCTCCTCGCGAAGCCGCCCTTGAATCCGCGGCAGTCGAGTACCCGGAGTACAAAACGGTCCACCCTGCATCGCGGCCACCCGCCAATTTCCCCGAGCCGGCTCAACCGGCAAACACCACACCAGGGCGCCCGCTTGACCGGCTCTTGGAGGACTTCGAGCCGCAGGCTCAAGCGGCAAAATCCACCGTCTCTGGTCCAGTCGCAGCATCGAGCCATTCCGGGGAGCCTGCCATAGTCGCAGCCATTCGCAATTTCTTTGCCGGCGGCAATACCTTGGTCCGAGTCGGTGTCATCGTTTTATTTTTCGGCGTTGCGTTCTTGCTGCGCTATATGGCGGAACATTCGCACATTTCCATCGAAGTTCGCCTCACCGGCGTTGCGCTCGCGAGCATCGCGCTCATTATCATCGGCTGGCGCTTGCGCAAGACCCGCGGAGGCTATGCGCTCGCCTTGCAAGGCGGTGGCGTCGGCCTTCTCTATTTGATCATCTTTGCAGCCCTACGCCTTTACTCGATTCTACCTGCCACGATTGCCTTTCCTCTGCTTGCGCTGATCGCGATTCTTTCCGCGATCCTCGCCATTTTGCAAAACTCGATGTCATTCGCGCTCCTGGCGATAAGCGGCGGATTTTTAGCACCGGTTCTGGCATCCACAGGTCAGGGAAGCCACGTCGTGCTTTTTAGCTACTATGCAGTACTCAATGCAGGAATAGTCGTCATTGCCTGGTTCAAGGCATGGCGGCCGCTCAACGTCGCCGGGTTCGTGTTCACCTTTGCGATCGGCACGGCCTGGGGCGTCCTTAAGTATCGTGCCGAGGACTTCGCGACGGCTGAACCGTTCTTAATCTTGTTCTTTCTGCTCTACCTCGGCATCGCGATTCTTTTCACTCTGCGTCAGCCTACAAGAACAATCGGCTATATTGATGGCGCGCTCATTTTTGGCACGCCCATCGTGGTCTTCTCGCTGCAATCGGCGATGCTCCATGAGCGGCTAATGGCATTGGCGTACTCAGCCGTTGGCTTGAGCGCGCTGTATCTCTTCGCTGCTCACCTCTTGAAGCGCCGTGCTAGCGATTCGCACAAGCTCTTGTTCGAATCGTTCGTGGCCGTGAGTGTAGCGTTCCTAACGCTGGCAGTTCCGCTTGCCTTAGATGCGCGCTGGAACGCGGCGACCTGGGCTCTCGAAGGAGCCGCGCTCATCTGGGTGGGCTGTCGTCAAAATCGACTTCTGCCGCGACTCTTTGGCGCCCTGTTGAACTTCGCCGCGGGTGCTCTCGCTCTGTCGGAATTCAAAATGAGCGACGACTATCTGGCGCTGCCCTCGGGCGACTACTTCGGCATCTTGATGCAAAGCGGTGCCGCGCTGTTCTCCGCACGCACGCTTCAGATCCATCGACAGCATCTTAAAGAACCGGAGTCCCTCGTACGTGACGCTCTCTACTGGGGTGGACTCGCATTGTGGTTGCTGGGAAGCGTGAGCGAATTACACCTCTATGTACCGACCTATGAGATGGCTGCGGCCCTGCTATTGGTGACATTTACCACCTTATGCTCAAGTGAAATTCACCGCCGTACGCAGCTCGGCGCCGCGAGGATTGCCGCTCTTCTACAGCTTCCCGCCATGCTTGGCTTCGCCGCATTTGCCGGCTTCAATCGGTTGCACCCGTTTGCCGTCGGCGGGTGGTGGGCGTGGCCGGCCGCTTTTGGCGCACTGTATTTCCTCACTTTCCGCCATGAGGGTGAGGCGCGCGCGCTGCTGGCTAGATCTTTGAATTCTGGAGCCGCCTGGCTCTTCTGCGCGCTCTTGAGCTGGGAAATCGCCTGGCAGGTCAAAGTACACGTAGCGGCGGGCGTGACTTGGCCCACTTCCGCTTGGATCGTCATTCCCGCGTTTTTCCTGTGGCATCTGCCAAAGCTGGTAACTCGGGTCAAATGGCCCTTTGCGAGAAATCGAGAGGCTTACTTGTTTGTGGCAGGCATCGGCGTCGCGTTCTATCTTGGCGTATGGAGCTTGTTGACAAATGCCACCTCGGTCGGCGACACGGCTCCTTTGCCCTACGTTCCGCTGCTCAATCCATTAGATCTCGGTCAAATACTCGTACTGCTCGCGCTCTTTCGATATTGGAGTTTCCTGAAAGCGGTGGATTCGCCGGGATCTCCCAGAATAGATGAGAGAGTGCCGCTGCCGGCGCTCGCCGCTCTTTCATTCATCTGGCTGAACGGCTTGCTGCTGCGCACTTTGCACCAATGGTTCGGCGTCGCATTCAATCTTGAGGATTGGATGGCTTCAACGTTGGTGCAAACCTGCCTCTCACTCTTTTGGACAGTACTCGCACTGACTGCCATGCTCATTGCTGCGCGCAAGCGCGAGCGGATTGTTTGGCTGGTGGGTGCGGCTCTCCTAGGAGTGGTCATTGCCAAGCTGTTCTTGATCGACCTATCCCGGATTGGGTCGGTGGAGAGAATCATCTCGTTTGTCGGCGTCGGAATGCTCATGTTGGTCGTGGGCTACTTCTCGCCGTTGCCACCCGCTCGGGAGTCGCGCTCATGAGTCGAGTCAAGTATTGGTCATTCGGACTCTTGGCCTACTCGGGCCTGCTGCAAGGGCAGGTGCTCTCGCCCCGGGATTTTGCCTATGGGCAATTGGCAATTGCTGCGCGGGACGCTGCCGCTTACCGCTTTGCCCTGCCGCCGAACGTCTACCAAAATACCTTTCGCGAGGATCTTGGCGATCTACGTGTGTTTAACGCCGAAGGCGTTGCGGTACCGTTTTCGTTGTCGCGGCCCGCCGCGCAACCATTGATTCATAATACGCCCATCGCGGTGGCCATGTTTCCCCTGCACGAGGGCACCCGGATCCGGATCGACGGAGTGCACCTCACCATCAATTCGGCCGGCTCCGCCGTGAATCTGCAAACCCAGAATGGCACCCGCGCAAACACTGCCGTCGGACAATATCTTCTCGATGCGCGCTCGCTCGATGCGACCCTTTCGGCTTTGCAACTGGGCTGGCCGGATACGGCCACCGAATATACGGGGCGCTTGAGTTTAGAGGCGAGTGATGATTTGGCGGCTTGGCGTTCTCTCGTTGCCGCAGCCCCGATCGCGAAT
>CAYRAC010000482.1:0-3998 GCA_964422045.1 uncultured Steroidobacteraceae bacterium | reverse complement strand
CTCCACGATTGGAACGACGACCAGTGCCGAACCATTCTCGCCAACTGCGCACGCAGACTCGTGGGCGGCGGGAGGATATACATCATCGAGATGGTCATCCCCGATGACAACTCGCCCAGCTTCGCCTCCTTGATGGACCTGTACATGATGGTCATGCTGCCGGGCCGCGAGCGGGCACTGCAGGAGTACCAGCTGCTTCTCGATACCTCGGGCCTGAAATTCGAGCGCGTGCTGCCGACGCATTCACCATCACACGCACGTGCGAATGTTCACGGACGCCTGCGAACGCCTGCGAATTGGTGGGCCCGCTCGGACTCGAACCGAGGACCAAGGGATTCACTTTAGCCCCGCCGTTTCCGGAGGGAGTGGACTATCTCTTCACCCCAAAGGGGTGCGGGACGCTCTAGCCTGTCATTAAGCGCAACTCCAGCGCTCAGGTAGTCTCTGCACCTTCCGGCGGTGTACCGCCGGCTTGGCTCAGGGTTGCCATCAGCCGCGCTGTTAAGGTTTCCCTGAATTCATCCCGTCCACTTCGCACCTTGCGATGCGAAGGCACCATTTGTTGATGAGTCCCCTGCTCTAACCAACTGAGCTACAGGCCCGACCGGCGCATTTTAGCATGCGCCGCGAAGGCCGCGCCTGAGTTATCTTAGGGCGCTCGTGAGCCCTCCGTCGCTACCCGATTACCCGATCAAAGAAGCCCTGCCGGCGCTGGCCCGGGCGCTCGCGGAGCGACGCAGTGTCCTCCTCGAAGCTCCGCCCGGCGCCGGCAAGAGCACGATCGTGCCGCTGGTTTTGCGTGCCAGCGCTTGGCTCGAAGATCAAAAAATCTTGATGCTCGAGCCGCGGCGGATCGCGGCGCGTGCCGTCGCCGGCCGCATGGCACATTTGCTCGGCGAGACGGTCGGCAAGAGCGTCGGCTTTCGCACGCGGCTCGAAACACGCGTCAGCCGCGACACGCGCGTCGAGGTTGTCACGGAAGGCATTCTCACGCGCATGCTGCAAGATGACTCGGAACTCACCGGGATCGGTTGCGTGATTTTTGACGAGTTTCACGAACGCAGTCTGAACGCCGACTTGGGCCTCGCACTGTGCATCGAAAGCCAGCAGACCCTGCGCGAGGATTTGCGCCTGGTGGTGATGTCTGCAACCTTGGATCTGGCACCGATCGCCAAGTTGCTGGGAGACGCCCCCATCGTGACCTCGCGCGGCCGCAGCTTCGAGGTCACGACGCAGTACATCCCGCGCCGGCCGGATATCCACCTCGAACACCAAACGGCGCAAGTCGTGCGCACTGCCCTGCGAGAACATGAAGGCGACGTGTTGTGTTTCTTGCCCGGCGCCGCCGAGATTCGGCGGCTGCAGCGCGCGCTCGCGGACAGCGATCCCGACCCACGGCTGCTCGTGTTGCCGTTGTATGGCGAACTCGAAGGCGCAGCGCAAGATGCGGCGCTCGCACCCGCCGCCGCGGGACGGAGAAAGATTGTGCTCGCCACGAGCATCGCGGAGACCAGCCTGACGATTGAGGGCATCCGCATCGTCGTCGATTCGGGACTGCGCCGCTATGCGGAGTTCGATCCCGCGACCGGCATGAGTCGCCTGGTAACCGGCAAGGTATCGCAGGCGGCCGCCGACCAGCGCCGCGGTCGTGCCGGCCGCTTGAGCGCGGGCCACTGCTACCGGCTCTGGTCCGAGGGAATGCAGGCATCGCTGGCGCCGCAGACGGCGCCGGAAATCCTGCACGCCGATCTCGCTCCACTCGCCCTCGAACTCAGTTGTTGGGGGGCCGTGGACGCCGCGAGTTTATCGTGGCTCGACGCGCCGCCGGCCGCACCCCTGGCTCAGGCGCGCGACTTGCTGCGGCAGCTCGAGGCCATCGATTCCGCCGCGCGCATTACGCCGCATGGCCGGATGCTGGAGAAGCTCGGCACTCATCCACGGCTGGCGCATATGCTGGTCAAGGCAAGGGAGCACGGCGCGGCGCATTTGGCGTGCGATCTTGCGGCCATTTTGAGCGAGCGCGACATCCTGCGCACCGTCGCCGGCGGCGGCGCTCGGGATGCGGACTTGCGGCTGCGCGTGGCGGTACTGCGCGGCGATAGCCGCGACCTGCCGCCGGGGCTGAACGTCGATTCACGCGCACTCAAGCATGCGGCGCGCAATTCCGAGCACTGGAGGCGCACCTTGGCACAGGGCCGCGCCGACTCGGTGGATCCGCACCAATGGACCGGAATACTTCTGGCCTGGGCCTATCCGGATCGTATCGGCCGGTCGCGCGGCGACGGCGGCCGCTACCTGCTGGCGAACGGACGCGGCGCGCGGTTCGGCGAGCCGCAAGCGCTCTCCAAAGCAGAGTTCATCGTCGCCGCCGAGCTGGACGGCGCGGAGCGCGAGGCGCGGATCTTTCTCGCAGCTCCGATAGCATCCACCGATATCGATGAGCATTTCTCGGCGCACATTCTCGAGCACTCCGAAACTGTCTGGGACGACCGCGAACAGGCGGTTCGCGCGCGGCGCGAGCGGCGTCTCGGCGCCATCGTGCTGAATTCGACCGAGATCCGCGACCCTGAAGCCCAGGCGCTGCAAGATGCGGCGCTTTCAGGACTTCGGAAGCTGGGAATCGGCGGGCTGCCGTGGACCTCGCAGTTGCGCCAGTGGCAGGCGCGAGTCCTGTTGATGAGACAACACGCGGTTCCCGCGCCCGAGCCGTGGCCGGACCTGAGCGATGCGGCGCTCGAGGCGAGCCTCGATGCTTGGGCACCGCCCTGGATTGCGGGCGTGACTCGACGTGAGCATTTTGCACGGATCGATCTGGTCAATGCCCTGCGATCGCGTTTGAGCTACGCGCAAGCCGCCATTCTCGAGCGCGAAGCGCCGACGCAGTTCACCGTGCCCAGCGGCTCGCAAATTCCGATCGATTACTTGGATGGCGAGATCCCGACGTTGTCCGTACGCTTGCAGGAAATGTTCGGATTGAGCCAAACGCCGAGCGTCGCCGCCGGCCGCCTGCCCTTGCTGCTGAAATTGCTGTCGCCCGCGAGGCGCCCGGTGCAGATCACGCGCGATCTCGTCAGCTTCTGGAACCGTGGCTACCATGAAGTGAAGAAGGACCTCAAAGGTCGATACCCGAAGCATTATTGGCCCGACGATCCATACGCGGCTGAGCCGACGCGCCGCGCGCGGCCGCGTTTGCCGCCGCGCTAGTATTGACAACCGCCCGGCAGCAGTTAGGGTATGCGGCGAACGACCGCCGGAACTTCATTGACGCCTGATTCCGCACCCCTCGACTCACCCCAGCTCGCGCGCCGCGCGCTGTTCGGTTTCATTCTGACCTTCATCGCGGCACGCACGGTTGTGCTCCTGATCATGTCGCATCGGATGCCGAACCTGTATTTCTTTCTGCGCGGCACGCACGTCCATCACCTTAACTACGGAATTTTCCTGCTGGCAGGGGTGGGTGCCTATTTACTACTGGGCGCACGCAGCGTCCGGGCGCTGCAAGTCTCCGCCCTGGTCTATGGCGCCGCGATGGCGTTGACGTTCGATGAATTCGGAATGTGGCTGCATTTGGGCGGCAGCTATTGGCAACGCGCCTCCGTCGACGCCATCATCATCGTTGCCGCCCTGCTCGGCTTCATTGCGTATGCGTCGGCAATCCGCAGCTTCGAGTCCCGCCACCTCAGGGTTTTCATCGCCTTGCTGCTGGCCGTGACCGTGTTTGGCGTCGTGCTCTACGATACGTCGCTGCGGATCGGCCGCATCGAAGGTCCACGCCTCGAGGCCCTCGAAGCCTCTTCTTCCCCTTGATCGCCGCCCGGAATATCTCCGCTTCGCGACGCGGCGTTCGGCGATTTGGTTACAATGGTACGCGATGAAAGACTTCAGTAATCATTTTCGAGAGCTCGTCATGCGTCAGCTGAGCGACGACCCACGAGTGCTGGTGCCGCGCGGCGCGCAAGACATGATGATCCTGGTCACGTGGCGCCTCACCAGCGATT
>CAYRAC010000481.1:0-4005 GCA_964422045.1 uncultured Steroidobacteraceae bacterium | reverse complement strand
GCCACGGTCAGCGATGACGGACCTGGAATCGCCAAGGATCAGACCGAGAAGGTACTGCAACGCTTCTACCGCTTGAGCAGCAGCCGCGCGGCGCCCGGTCACGGCCTGGGTTTGGCGTTGGTGGCCGCCGTCGTGCAGCTTCACGGCGGCAAGCTCACGCTCGAGGACGCAGCTCCCGGGCTCAAGGTGGCCATCCGATTCCCGGCTTGAGAGACGCTCTTGCGGCATGCGGGCATTACGATTTCGTACAAATGACGGCCGGCGTCGCGTGCTAGCGTTTTGCCATGATAATCCTCGCCCGGAGCGCCGGCGTGGCCGCCATCGGCATGGTCATCGCCGCCTGCGCATTGCGCGAAACGCAGCCACCGCCGCCCGCTCTGCCGCCGACTTTTGCCGCGCAGGCGGCCGTGGGGGAGCAGGAATGGCCAAGCAAGGACTGGTACGGCACGTTCGGTAGTGCCGAGCTCAACTCCTTGATCGAGCAGGCGGCCGCCAACAATCTCGATGTGCAGGGAGCGCGCAGTCGAGTGCTGCAGGCGGACGCGCGCGCGCGCCAGGCGGGCGCCGCCATTCTGCCGAGCGTCGATTTTGGCGCCAACGGCAACTACTTGGCCGGCCATTCGAGCGGCGGCAGCGCGCATGAAACGGATTGGGCGGCGCTCATGTCGGCGAGCTACGAAGTCGATTTCTGGGGTAAGAACCGAGCGACAGCCCGCGCGGCGAACGCACTCGCGCAGGCTTCTCGTGCCGATCGGGATACGTTGGCTCTGACCGCGTTGGCCGGTGTGGGAGATGGATATTTTGAGATTCTGGCGCTTCGCGAGCGGCTCGATCTCGCCATAGCCAACCGCGATGCGTCGCAAAAACTGCTGCAGGTCGTGCAAGCGCGCTTCGATGCGGGCTTGTCGAATCCGGTCGAGCTGGCCGCGCAAAAGGCGACGCTGGCGGCAGCCGCTCTGGTCATTCCCGAGCTCGAACAGCGAGAGGTCGAGGCTCTCGCCGCGCTGGCGCTTCTGGTGGGCCGCGAGCCCGAGCGTTTTGTCGTGCAAAGCCGTGAGTTCGGCGAACTCAGGGAACCGGGCGTGGCAGCCGGAATACCCTCGCAATTGCTGACGCGCCGGCCGGACATCTTCATGGCTGAGGCGAATATGCGAGCGGCCAACGCGGACCTGACGGCTGCGCGCGCCGCTCTGTTGCCGTCCTTGACCTTGACCTTGAGCGGAGGCGTGCAAAATCCCGCTCTGAATGCGGCGGTCATCAGTTTGAGCGGCGTCGGCCCGACCTTGAATCTCGGCGCCGCACTCGCGCAGCCGATCTTTGATGGCGGACGCTTGCGCGCGGTGCGCGCCGAGGCGCAAGCCAAACAAGAGGAATTGGTGCTGGCATATCGCGCCGCGATTCTCGCCGCGTTGGCGGATGTGGAAAACGCCATGAGCGAGCTGCGCCATTTGGAGGATGCACGTGAGTTCCAGGAGCAGAACGTGGCGCAGAGTGAGCGCGCATTCGTTGGTGCCACGCTCAGGTTTAAGGAAGGTTCCGGCGACTACCTCAGCGTACTCGAGTCGCAACGCACGCTGTTCGCGGCTCGCGACAGGTATGCGCAATACAAGCTCGCGCGCCTGCAAGCGCGGGTTGCCCTGTGTAAAGCGCTCGGCGGCGGCTGGCAGGCGCCGCGGTTCACGGCGCAAGCCAAGGAAGTTCGATGAACGGCAAGTCATGGGCGCACGCGGGCGGATGCCGGGAGGCCGCGGCCGTGGCGTTTGCGGTGTTCGCTTTGGGCGGCTGCCACGACTCGGCGGCGCCCGTGGAGCCCAAAGCAGCCGTTGCGGCAAAATCTCCCGCCGACAATCCGCCAGCCGGCGAAGTCGATAAAAAGTCGCTCGCCGAGAGTGTCCTGACGCCGGAACAGATCGGGAAACTCGGCTTGGAAACCGCGACCTTGAAGCCGATCGAGTTCGCCGACGAGGCAGCCGGCTATGGCAGCGTGATTCCGCATGAAGCGATTGCGCAAGCGGCCGCGGAACTCGCGACCGCCGAGGCCACCGCGAGGCAAAGCCGCGCGGCGCTGCAGAGAACTCGGCGCTTGTCCGGTACCGCGGGCGCGCTGTCCGCCGATGCGGAGGAAATTAGCGCGCGTCAGGCCGCGGTCGATGCGGCGGCATTGACCTTGGCCAGGCAGCGGCTCGCGGCAACCTTTGGCCAGACGCCTCCTTGGAGCAGTAACCCCGCGTTGCTGAGTTCGCTCGCCGGCGGCAGCACGCAGTTGGTGCGGGTCACGTTCCCGCTCGGGGCGTTATCGGCAGCCGCGCCGAAGAGCCTGCGCGCCGCGCGAATCGGCGCGACCAGCGAGCGCAGTTGGACGATGAGCACGATCTGGGCCGCGCCGGCCGACGCCAACGTTCCCGGGCGCAGCTTCTTCGCCTTGTTGCGCGATAGCGGGGCAGGCGAGGGCGAGCGGA
Organism: uncultured Steroidobacteraceae bacterium; assembly: GCA_964422045.1. Taxonomy (GTDB): domain Bacteria; phylum Pseudomonadota; class Gammaproteobacteria; order Steroidobacterales; family Steroidobacteraceae; genus Bog-1198. The sequence continues at coordinate 1,546 of CAYRAC010000481.1, read as the reverse complement.
TCGTCGTTTGGGCCCCGCTCGGCGAACCGCAAGCGGGCGTAGTGATCCCGCGCGCTGCGGTGGTCATCAGCGACGGCAAATACTGGTGCTACCTCGAGAAGAAGCCGGGGACGTTCACGAGAACGCAGATCGAGACCCGCAAGCCCTACTCGGATGGATACTTCGTGAACGCAGGCATCAAGGCCGGCGACACGGTGGTGACCCAAGGCGCCGCACAGCTGTTGGCGCAGGAATCGAACTCCGGCGCGGATGCGGACTGATTCATGGTGCGCACGCTGGTCAATCTTTGCGTGCGCCACTACGGCGCGGTCGCCGCCCTCAGCGCGTTGGCATTGCTGCTCGGCTGTTGGGGCGCCGTGCGCGCGCCGCTCGATGTGTTCCCCGAATTCGTTCCGTCGCAAGTCGACATTCAAACCGAAGCGCCCGGCTTCGCGCCGGCGCAAGTCGAAGAGCTGGTTACGAGGCAAGTCGAAAACGCCGTCAACGGCGCCTCGGGGCTTGCGACCCTGCGTTCCGAGTCGATCCCCGGACTCTCGGTAGTCACGATCACGTTCGCCGACGGATTCGACGTGCACGTCGCCCGACAGGGAATTTCGGAGCGGTTGTCCGAATTGGGCTCGAGCCTGCCGGCGGGCGTAGGTACGCCGAAGCTCTCGCCGCTGGTGTCGAGCACCATGGATCTGCTGAAGATTGGTCTCACCTCGGACAAGGTCGATGCGTACGGGTTGCGAGATACGGCAGACTCGATCATCAAGCCGCGGTTGTTGGCCGTGCCCGGCGTGGCCCACGTCATCGTGTTCGGCGGAGCGGTGCGCCAGATTCAGGTGCAACCCGACCTCATCAAACTGGCGAGTTTCGGCATCACGCTGAGCCAACTGTCCGCAGCGGCGCATGCGGCCTTGCCGTTGGTCGGAGCAGGATTCATCGATTTGCCGGCGCAACGGCTGCTGATTGAATCGCCAACACCACACCCCGACGTCGAGGCCATTAGCCAGGCGGTGGTAACGCAGCGAGGCGGCACGCCCATTCTGGTGCGCGATCTCGCGCAGGTGACGATCGCCCCGGCCTTGAAGTCCGGCGATTCACTGGTCATGGGCAAGCCGGGCGTGATGCTGTCGCTCGCGAGCCAATACGGTGCCAACACTTTGAGCGTCACGCGCGCTGTCGAACAGGCGCTCGCGCAGCTTGCCGCGCCGCTCAAATCGCAGGGAATCACCCTCTATCCGGGCCTGCATCGTCCCGCCAACTTCATCGAGCGTGCGCTCGGCGACTTCAAGAACTCGCTCGTCATCGCCGCCATGCTCATTCTCGCGGTGCTATATCTGTTTCTGCGCGATATCCGTGCCGCACTCATCGCCTTCAGCGCCATTCCCTTGTCGTTACTGGCGGCGGTAGCAGTCCTCAATCGCATCGGCTTCACGTTGAATACCATGACTTTGGGCGGTTTCGCGGTCGCGCTCGGAGTGCTCGTGGACGACGCCATCGTCGGCCTCGAAAACATTTTGCGGCGGCTGCGCGAGAACGCGGTGCTCGACAGCCCGCGGCC